>CALFIV010000422.1 GCA_937877295.1 uncultured Clostridia bacterium | reverse complement strand
GCTTTCCAAAACGCTTTGTGAAACGCTCGATCTTGACGCGCTCGAAGCGCTGATGGAGACGGCGGAGGACCTTGCCGTTCCCGCTGAGCCGTCCGTGAGCGCACTGCCGAAGACGCGCATTGCCGTCGCTTGCGACGAGGCGTTTTGCTTTTTGTACCGCGACAATCTTGCGCTGCTGCAGCGGCTCGGCGCGGAGATCGAGTTTTTCTCGCCGCTGCATGACGCGGCGATCCCTGCGGATGCGCAGGGGCTGATCCTGCCGGGCGGGTATCCCGAGCTGTTTGCAAAGCAGCTTTCGGAGAACGTGTCGATGCGTGCATCGGTCAAAGCCGCGGTTGAAGGCGGCATGCCGTGTCTTGCCGAGTGCGGAGGATTTCTGTATCTGCACCGGGAGCTTGAGGACATGGACGGCGCTTTTGATCCGATGTGCGGTGTGCTCGACGCGCGCGCGGTGCGCACCCCAAAACTGTCGCGCTTCGGTTATATCACCCTGACCGCGCAAAGCGACGGCGCGTTTTTCCGCAAAGGCGAGCAGATCAAAGCGCACGAGTTTCATTATTACGAAAGCGAAGTCTGCGGCGCGGATTTCCTTGCGGTCAAGCCCGCGGGCAAACGCGCGTGGACCTGCATCCATGCGGACGGCATGCGTCTTTTGGGCTTTCCGCATCTCTATTACGAATCGAATCCGAAGCCGATCGAACGGTTTCTGCGCGCTTGTGCAAAGGAGGACTGAATGGCAAAGCCGATCATGATACAGGGCACGATGTCCAATGCGGGCAAAAGCTGGATCGCCGCAGGATTGTGCCGCGTATTCCGTCAGGACGGTTTGCGCGTCGCACCGTTTAAAGCGCAGAACATGGCGCTCAATTCCTATATCACCAAGGAAGGTCTCGAGATGGGCCGCGCGCAGGTTGTGCAGGCCGAGGCCGCGGGCGTCGAGCCGTCGGTGCTGATGAATCCGATCCTTCTGAAACCTACCAGCGACATGGGCTCGCAGGTCATCGTCAACGGCGAGGTGCGCGCGACGCTGTCCGCACGCGATTACTTTGCCATGAAACGCACACTGCTGCCGGACGTCATGCATGCATTCAATACGCTTTCGGCGCAAAACGACGCGATCGTCATCGAAGGCGCGGGCAGTCCCGCCGAGATCAATCTGAAGGACGCGGACGTGTTTGTCAATATGGGCATGGCAAAGCAGGCGAAGTCGCCGGTGCTTTTGGTCGGAGACATCGACCGCGGCGGCGTGTTCGCCCAACTTTACGGCACGGTCGCGCTGCTCGATCCCGATGAGCGCGCGCTGGTCAAGGGCATCGTAATCAACAAATTCCGCGGCGATGAATCGATCCTGACGCCCGGCGTCAGACAGCTGGAGGACCTGTGCGGCGTTCCGGTGGTCGGCGTCGTGCCGTATGTGCATCTGGACATCGACGATGAGGACAGCCTGTCGGAGCGGCTTGAAAACCGTGCGGCGGCGCAGATCGATATTGCGGTCATCCGATTGCCGCGGCTTTCGAATTTCACCGATTTTCGTGCGCTTGAGGCGATTGACGGCGTTTCGGTGCGCTACGTGCAGAGCACGCGACAGCTCGGGATGCCTGACATGATCATACTGCCCGGTACAAAAAGCACGATGGCGGACCTTCTGTGGCTGCGTCAATCCGGGCTCGAAGCAAAGATCCTGCGGTTTGCGAGGGACGGCGGAACGGTGTTCGGCGTGTGCGGCGGCTATCAGATGCTCGGAACAACGCTTTTTGATCCGCACGGCGTGGAAAACGGCGGCACGCTGCGCGGCATGGGACTTTTACCGGTTGAGACGGTTTTCACCGAACAGAAGACAAGAACCCGCGTGTCCGGCACGTTCGGCACGCTGTCCGGCTCGCTCGCTGCGCTGTCCGGTCAGACCTTCGACGGCTACGAGATCCATATGGGACAAACCGAAACCGGCGCGCCGATCGCTTCGATCTGCGATTCCGTTTCGGGAAGCATCCGCCTTGACGGCAGCCAGAACGGTAACGTCTACGGCACGTACGTGCATGGCGTGTTTGACGGCGACGCGATTGCCGGCACGCTGGTGCGTACGCTGGCGGAGCGGAAGGGGATCGACCCCGATACGCTCGGCTCGGTCTCGGGCGAAGCACACAAGCAGCGGCAGTACGACCTGCTTGCCGACACGCTGCGCGGTCATATGGACATACCGAAAATCTACAAAATTCTGGAGGAGGGCGTATGACAAAGCTTATGCACCTTGCACCGGCGGAAATCGAAGCGGAAAGCTTTCGCATCATTACCGAGGAATTGGGCGATCGCCCGATCGACCCGGCGATTGCGCCGATTCTGAAGCGTGTGATCCACACCACGGCCGACTTTGACTATGCCGACACGCTGTATGTCTCAAAGGACGCAATCACCCATGCAAAAGACGCGCTGCGCGGCGGCGCGACGATCGTCACCGATACGCAGATGGCACTTGCGGGTGTCAACAAGCGTACGGCTGCGCAGTTCGGCTGCGAAGCGGTGTGCTATATGTCCGACCCGTACGTCGCCCAAGAGGCGAAGGCACGGGGCGTGACCCGTGCCCGTGTGAGCATGGACAAGGCGAGCGCTTTGGGCGACAACGTGATCTTTGCGATCGGCAACGCACCGACGGCGCTGATCCGTCTGAAGGAGCTGATGGACGAAGGATACCGGCCGAAGCTCATCATCGGCGTGCCGGTGGGGTTTGTCAACGTTGTCGCGTCCAAGGAGCTGATCATCGAAGGACCTGTGCCGTGCATCGTGGCGCGCGGCAGAAAGGGCGGCAGCAATGTCGCGGCGGCGATCGTCAACGCGCTGTTGTATGAGATGGATCAAACGCGGGGAGGCACAAGATGAACAGCGATTCCTTTTTTCAGAACACGGACTGCAAGTATTTTCCGTGTCACAAAACGAACCATCCGGAAAACTTCAACTGTCTCTTTTGCTACTGTCCGCTGTATCTGCTCGGTGAGCGCTGCGGCGGCAACTTCACCTACACCGAATCCGGGATCAAAAACTGCACCGACTGTCTCGTTCCGCACGCGCGGGACGCAGTGCAGTACATCATCAAGCGCTGGCCCGAAATCGCCGAGGCGGCAAAGAAATCCACGTAAGCGACGCGCCGGTTTGCAAAACGCAAAGCTTGCAGCGTGAAAGCATTCAAAACAACCGTCGAATTCACCGATTGCTATAGACAGGGGAGCGCTATTATGGTAAAATACTTTGATTCTGTAGTCAGGAAAGGAGATCACCATGAAACAAGCGCTCAAATCGATCCTGTCAGTGCTGCTCGTGCTTCTTCTGCTCGTTCCGACCCTGCCGGCAATCGCCGAAACGGATTCGTCGGAGAACGGAAACGCCCGCAGCGTGAACAACTCCATCATCATCGACGATGACGCTACCGGCGGCTACGAGGGCGATTATGTCGTCATCTACAATCCTGCTACGTCGTCGTCCACGTCCTATTCCACAGGTACGATGACCGGTCTCATTGAGACGACTATCGAAGCAAACGCCAGCACGTTTCCCATCCAGAGCGTGCTGAATCCGGACCGCCCGTATAAGATCGACGTCGATTCCGCGCTGAACGTGCAGGCACAGTCCGAGGTGCAGTCGGTCATACCGCCGTCAGATCCCATCAAGGCTTCCTTTAGCGTCGGTGATACCAAGACGTTCCGAATCTATGCGTCGTATTCGCCGACCGGCAGCTCGAGCGTTTCGTTTAAGTGCCTCTATGTGGGCGAGCACTGTTACATCTGGACGCCTGTCTCCTCTGCCAACAACACCTATCCTTTGGATGAGATCGACACGTCGTTTGCCGAGATAGCGGCAAACGAGTTCGACTCCAAGTTCGATCTTATGCAGTCCTCGTTCGGCAATCACACCAACGGTTCCTCCGGCGACGGCAAGCTGCACATGCTGTACTACAACATCAACGACGGCTGGCAACCCGGTCAGGGGTACGTAGCGGGATTCTTCTACAATCCGGACCTCACCAACAACGGTCTGCCGATTCTGAACATCGACACCTATCCGGGCGTCTATTATAAGAACTCCGCCGGCACCGAATATAAGGACATGGACACCACCTACGGCACGATGGTCCATGAGTATCAGCATCTGATCAACTATTCCAACACCAGCAGCATGTCCACGTGGCTCAACGAGTGCTTCTCGGCTGCCGCCGAGGAGATCTGCTATCCTGGCAGTTCCGTGGTCAGCCGCATCCAGTCGTGGGAGAACTACTACTACTCCACCAACAATGACTGGCTGAATCCGCCCAAAGAGTTTGAATATCAGTCCGATTACAATCTTCACACAGGCTTCTCGATGTACAACTGGGACAACGATATCGACGATATCCTGGCCCTGTACTCGCAGGTTTCCTTCTTTGCGCAGTATCTGTACACCCGATTCGGCAATACGATCTACAGACAAATCTCCAGCAAGTACTCGTCCGGCGAGACTTCCGCCATTACCAGCGCCACGGGTGTGAACTGCGCGGATCTCGTACGCGATTTCCGTGTGGCGGTTACCGCCAATGCCGCGCAGAATCAGTACAACGGCATCTACGGCTTTAAGGCGCAGGATGGCTACGATCCTGCCGGCTACTATAACGTGCAGAATCCTTGGGATCTGCTCTCTCCGGTCATCTTCACCGGCACATCCTGCTCCATCAAGGGCGGCGGTGCGATCACGGTCAAGCCGGTCAACGGCGTGTACAACCCGCCGTCCGGAGCAAGCTCCAGTTTGAAGTACATCGGCATCAAGCTCGCCTCCGTTTATACGGTCAACGCAGTCTCCAACAACGACGCGTGGGGCACGGTTTCGGTCGACGGCATCAAGATCACCGCGACGCCTGCAACCGGGTACTACGTCTCCGGTTATGAGGTCGTGAACGGCACTGCGACCGCAACGGTCAGCGGCAACATCATTACCGTCACGCCGGAAAGCGACTGCACGATCCGCGTCATCTTCGCACCGAAGCCGAGCTACAACGTAGGCTTCGTCGCCGTCGGAAACAACGAAGGCAGTCAGACTGCGTACGACGGCGATGCAATCACGCTGCCGACCTCGGTGAGCGTCAATCCGGACGGATGGACGTTCTCCGGTTGGACGAACACACAGATCTCTGACGAAACGACCGCAGCGCCCGCATTCTATGCGCCCGGCGCAAGCTACATCGTCACGGCAAATGCGACGCTCTACGCCCTCTATACCCGAGTCGAAGAAGGCGCAGGCGAACTCGGCTACGAACTGGTCTCCAACGCGCCGACCGATTGGTCCGGCAACTATGTTATCACGTTCGGCACGGATACCAGCATGTACGTGATGAAGGGTGTGAC
>CALFIV010000421.1 GCA_937877295.1 uncultured Clostridia bacterium | reverse complement strand
CTCTTTCCCTACACGACGCTCTTCCGATCTGCAAACGAGCTTTCGCAATCGGCGGTCACCGTGCCGGTCGGCGTAAACCGCACGCGGATGCGCGGACCGACGCCGTTGAACATCGAGCCGCCGATCGCCGTGCCGATCGGGACGGAAACGCCCTGCTCGCCGATCGCAAGAATGCGGTCCTGCGCCAGAATCGCGCAGTCGGAGGCGAGCCGGTTGAGCCGGAAGCTGTCGGTCTCCAGAAGGTATGCCCTGCCGTTTTGCGTATAGACCTTCAACAGCGAGTCCCCCGCCTGCGCGGACAGCACCTCGAGTACGGCCGTATGCATGGCGCGCGAGGCTTCCGCTTCGACCCGCGCCTCACAGAGCTGGGACAGCGTCGGACGCACCGCACGTTCGAACGCACAAAACGCGCCGATGCACAGCAGCAGCAACAGGATCAGCCAAAGCGCCGCGCGCCGGCTTTTGCGCCGTTTCATACCGGCGCTTGCCCGTCCTCGATCAATGCAGCGCGCATCTTTTCCATCGCGCGCTTTTCGATGCGGGACACATAGCTTCTCGAAATGTGCAGCACATTCGCCACCTCGCGCTGCGGCAGCGGATTCAGATCGTTGAGCCCGAACCGCAGCGTCAGCACCACGCGCTCCCGCTGCGTCAAAACGCGTTTCATCGTGTCGGTGATGCGCTCGGCGTCAAGACGGCCCTGCACCTGCTCAAAGATCGTGTCCGCCTCGGTGCAGACGAGGTCGGACAGCTTCATTTCGTTGCCTTCCTTGTCTGCGCCGACCGGCTCTTCGATGGAGACCGTCTCGACCAGCTTGCGCTCGCGCCGCAGGGACATCAGGATCTCGTTCTCGATGCAGCGCGCCGCATATGCGGACAGCGCCCCCTTCGATTCGGAAAAGGTCGACACCGCCTTGATGAGCCCGATCGTGCCGATCGAGATCAGATCGTCGCGGTCCTTGCCGGCCTTCTGATACTTCTTCGCGATGTGGGCGACCAGCCGGAGGTTGTGCAGGATGAGCTTTTCCCGCGCCTCCTCGTCGCCCTGCATCCACCGTTCAAGCCAAAGCCGCTCCTCCTCCTTGGACAACGGCTGCGGAAACGAATTGCTCCCGATCGCGCCGATGAAGGCGATTGCCGAAAGCAGCGTCCAGAAAACAGAAAACATACCCCATCCTCCTGTGGATAGGGTATGTCGAACAATGTCTTTTCAGAACAGTACGGGACGCTCCGCGTCGGTGTATGAGATCCGTTCGGAGATTATCACCCGCGGCTCAGAATGACAGTATGCTGCGAACCGTCCGAGATCAATCCCAGTACTGCCGGTACTGATTGACGTTTTCCTGATGCTCCTCGTACGTCTTTGAGAAGATCAGAGCCTTACTCTCATTCGGATTGCCGTTGCAGAAGAAGAGATACCCCTCCTCCCGGTACGCCTCGTTGGGATAGAGCGCCGCGCGGATCGCCGCCTCGCCGGGGTTGGAGATCGGTCCGATCGGCAGGCCCTCGTTGAGATACGTGTTGAACGGAGAGACGATCGCCTGCTCGTCCGACGTGAATGCATAGCGATGCACGCCGGTGATGTAGCTGAGCGTTGCGCACGATTCCAGCTTCATGCCGCGCTCAAGACGGTTGTGGAATACCGCGGAGACCTTCGGAAAGTCGTCCGCGCTGCGCGCCTCGCGCTCGATGATCGACGCCAGCGTCATCACCTGATCGCGCGTCATATCCAGCTCCTGCGCACGGGTGACCCACTCGCCCGAATAGACCTCGTAATAGCGCGAAAGCATCTTGTTGAGGATCTCCTCGGGCGTTGCGTCCACATAGACCTCGTAGGTGTCCGGGAACAGGTAGCCCTCCAGAACGTATCGGCGGTCCGACGCATTCTTGATCTCGGCGATGAACGGATACTTGGAAAACGTCGACGCGTCGCGGCACAGCGCCGTAAACTCGCCCGCGTCGGAAAGCAGGCCGTCGCGCGTCAGAAGCGCCGCGATCTCCTCCACTGTATAGCCCTCCGGCACGG
>CALFIV010000420.1 GCA_937877295.1 uncultured Clostridia bacterium | reverse complement strand
ATGATATCAGTAAGCCGAAAAAGTACATGTTCCCGCAGGGGACGAAGATCGGCGCATATTCCTATCTGGTTCTGTACCACACCGAGCAGCCGGTTTCCGATGCGTACTGCATCGATTTCGGTCTGTCCGCGCAGGGCGAAACGCTGATCTTCACCTCCAATGAAGACCGCATCATCGACCTCGTCGAGTTTGGCATGCAGCAGCGCAACACGTCTTTTGCACGAATCTACATCAACGGCATGTTCGACCCGACGTCTTCGTTTGCGCCGACGGACAAGCCGACGCCGGGCTTTGACAATACGGCAAACGGCTATCTGCAGTTTGATGAAAAAGAGAACGGCGAGATGGGCGTGCATGACATCGCCTTCAACGAGATTTTGGTGGACGGTTACCACATCATCTATCAGCTGAACAGCAGCACCAAAAGCCAGCGTCCCTATGACGCGGACTACGGCAGTTGGATCGAGCTGTACAACAAATCCGACGCTGCGGTCGACCTTTCGGGATATGCGATATCGGACAATCTGACCAAGCCTCGGAAATGGGTTTTTCCTGACGGAACGAGTATCGCCGCAAAAGGATATCTCGTCTTGCAGCTCAAGGACAGCATTCCGAGAGAAGGCCAGTCCGAAAAGGACATCACAGCGGATCAGCGCAAATATCTGCTGAATTTCGATATTGCGGCGGAGGGGGAGACGATCTATCTCTACGATGCGACGGGGTTGATGATCGACCGCGTGACCGTGCCGGAAGCGCATATGTCCGTTTCATACGGCCGTGATGCAAACGGTGCGTGGAAACTTTACAATACGCCCACCGAAGGCGCGGCGAACGATCCGAACGGACTCGGCATGTACTGCGAACAGGCGGTGGCCGATACCGAAAGCGGCATTTATCAGGGTACGCAGACGGTCAACATCACCGTGCCGGAGGGCTGCTATGCCACGTATACGTTATCGTGCGGCGTAGAGCATGATCCGGTCAAAACGACGACGCCGACCGAGCAGTCCGACCGTGTCAGCGGTCCGATCGCGATCAAGGAGAATACGGTTCTGCGCATCCGTACGTTCGCTTCGGACGGCAGCCGCTATCCGAGCAACGTCAGATCCTACACCTACGTCATCGTCGGCAATGAAATGACGGTCGAAGCGCATACGACGTCGCTCCCGGTCGTGTTTTTGGTCACCGACCCGGAGAATCTCTGGGATACGCAGTACGGCATTATGGTCAAGGGCGACGACTACAAGGGCACGGGTTCGGCTGACGAGATGATGATCGGCAGAAACGAGACGATGGGCAAGTACGCCAACTTCAACATCCGCGGACGCACGTGGGAAAAGCCTGCGACGTTCACCTATCTTGATGCGGGCGGGCAGAACGTCCTGTTCGAAAGCGATCTCTACATCCGCATCTTCGGCGCGTTCTCAAGAAAGCTTGCGCAGAAGGGCATCGCGCTGATCGCAAGAAAGAGCCTCGGCAGCAGCGAGCTTCCGTACGCGTTCTTCGACAACCGTCCGTTTACGACCTATAAGTCTCTTGTACTGCGCGCGTCGGGACAGGACGCGGCGCTGTCGCGCATTCGCGACGTGCTGGTGCAGAGTCTGCTGGACGATGCGGACGTCGATATTGCAAACCAGGCGTTTACGCAGTGCATCG
>CALFIV010000419.1 GCA_937877295.1 uncultured Clostridia bacterium | reverse complement strand
GCTTGTCGAGATCGTCGGACAATGCGTATCCATCCAGACGAACGGCCGTCTTTGCGCTGTTGTACAGCTCGATCCAGTCCGCAGGCGCGCCGTCGTCGACCCTGTAGATCGAGTTGGAGATCATGATCTCGTTGATGCGCACATCGGACGAACCGGCGATCGCATGGCTTTCGTTCCATTGCCGATAGCCTTCGTGCGTGTTGGGATATCCGGGCGTCGCAAAGGAAAGCAGCGACCAGTTCTGTTCGTCGTCGAGCCCCTGTGCGACGTCCCTGTCCGCCGCAAGCGTCGTGACGGTTTCCACAACCACCGACTGCGGATTCAAAAAGAAGACCTTTTCTCCGCCGAGCTTGGAAAGCCCGAAGCCGGCGTAATACGGACCTTCAAATTCCTTGGAGCAATAGACCATCAGATAGCCGTCCGGTTCAATGACCGCATCCTGCGGCAGCACATACCGCACGCCGCTGCGGTCGTCCTCAAGCTGATAGCCGGCCAGCGACACGGCGCGGTCGGAGCTGTTGTGCAGTTCGATGTAATCGCATGAGACGCCGTCGCGGTTGGGAAAGGACTCGTTGGAAACCATGATTTCGTTGATGTATACGGAGAACGCGTGCCGGCCGTCGGTTTTTGCCTTTGTGAGATAGACGACGCCGCCGATCACAACGGAACAAAGGATCGCTGCGACAGCGATCACGACAAGGATGATCCAAAGGGTTCGTTTCTGTTCCATCGTCATTTCCTCGGTTTCTATCGGAGCAGCGAATACAGCTCCTGCGCCTCGGCGGCGGTCAGGGGCTTATCGGAAATCATGCGGTACAGATACCGGTAGATCTCGTCGTACGGCGGTTCGCCGCAAAGGTCGGTATGCCGGTCCATCCAATGCGCGATCGCCATGGAATCGGACGGGTTCAGAAAGGTCGTCGGTTCGACGTCAGCGAGCAGCTCATGCAGCGAGCGCAGCGTCATCGACTGTTCCGATTCAACCGAAAACGTTCCGACAGGCTTCGGCACGGGCTTGACGCGTTTGCGGTACGGGCGCACGTCGCGCGGATCGCAGCCGAACTGTGCAAGCAATTCCCGGTACAGCCGGTAGCAGGCAAGCGCGTCGCACAGTGCGTCGTGATGGTGCTCGAGCGGGATGTCAAAGGCGGCGCACAGCGTGTCGAGCCTGTACGAGCCGTAGGTCTCGCGGGCAAACCGCCGCCGCGCCATCTGCACGGTGCAGCAGTAGGTGATTTCGGGTACGGGAATGCCGTAACGCTCCAGCGTTCCGGTGATGACGCCGAGATCGAACGCCGCATTGTGCGCAACGACGATAGCGCCGGACAGAAATTGCGCAATGCGCGGCCAGACCTCGGGGAACGTCGGCGCGTCGGCAACGTCCGAGGGCAGGATGCCGTGGACCTGAATGTTGAACGGATCGAACCACGTTTCCGGATTGACAAGGATGGATTCGGTTTTGATCACGTCGCCGTATTCCGAAACGACGACGCCGATCTGACAGATCGCCGGGACTTTGCCGTTGGGCGTTTCGACGTCGATCGCGACGATGCGGCTTTTTTCTGCTTCCATACAAACAGTATAGCAAACTGCGCTCCATTTCGCAAGGTGGATCGGGAAATGTGAAATTGCGGAAAAATACGCGTCCGGCGCTTGCGCTTTCAGGGTGATTGAGATTATAATAAAAGCAGTATAGGCAGGGATAGGTTCATTCATGAAACAGAAAAAACAAAAAGGGCCGGGCATCCGGTATCTGAAGCCATGCGTCAAGGGCTATGTTCTGCCCTCGGTCATGACGCCGGTGCTGATCATCTTCGAGGTTGCGCTCGAGGTGGTCATACCGCTTCTGATGGCGGCGCTGGTGGACGGCGGACTGTACCACAAGGAGACATATCAGCTTCAGGAATTCATCGAAAAGCTTCCTTGGTCCAACAACCTGCAGTTTGTGCTGTGGGTGGGAGGACTGATGGTGATCGCATCGCTGCTGTCGCTCCTGTGCGGCGTCGGGGCGGCGCGCACATCGGCAGTGGCTTCGATGGGCTTTGCCAAAAATCTGCGGCGGAAGATCTTCGACAAGATCCTGCAGTTCTCCTTCAAAAACACCGATAAGTTCCGTACCTCGTCGCTCGTCATGCGGGCTACGACGGACGTGAACAACATGCAGAACACCTATCAGCAGATGATCCGCATCATGGTGCGCGCGCCGATCATGATGGTGCTTGCCGCAATCATGGCGTTTCGCATTGATACGCGTCTGTCGTTTATCTTCGTCGGCGCGATCCCGCTGATCCTCGTGCCGATGCTGCTGCTGGTGATGATCGGGCATAAGCGCTTCCGTATGATGCTCAAAAAATACGACACCATGAACGGCGCGGTGCAGGAGAACCTGATCGCTGCGCGTGTGGTCAAGTCATTCGTGCGAAAACCCTATGAGATTGAAAAGTTCAATCAGAGCGCAGACGATCTGATGCGTACGCAGATCTACGCGCAGAAGCTGTTCTCGCTCGCCGGGCCGATCCAGATGAGCATTATGTGGGGCGCGACGATCGTGCTGCTGCTGCTCGGCGGACAGCGCGTGACCAGCCCGTCGGCTACGCTCGGCATCGGCGAGCTCACCTCACTGATGCAGTATTCCACACAGGTCATTTCTTCGCTGACGATGGTTTCGATGATCGTCATCATGCTGTCGCTGACGCGCGCGTCACTCGATCGCATCAATGAAGTGTTCGAAGAGAAGATCGACATCGATTCGCCCGACAGCGATCTCAAAGTCGAGACCGGCGAGATCGAGTTCGATCATGTCAATTTCTCCTATTCCGAAAATCCGGAGGTTTTGAACCTCAAGGACGTGAATCTGCACATCCTGCCCGGACAGACGGTGGGCATCATCGGCGGCACGGGCGAAGGCAAATCGACGCTGGTGCAGATGATCCCAAGGCTTTATGACGTTCTGTCCGGCTCGGTACGCGTGTCGGGTCACGACGTGCGCGAGTATGGGCTTAAGGCACTCAGAGACGGCGTGTCGATGGTTCTGCAGAAAAACATGCTGTTTTCGGGCAGTATCCGCGAAAATATGCGCTGGGGCGACCCGAACGCGACCGAAGAGCAGATCCGCGAGGCATGCCGGATCGCCTGCGCCGACGAGTTTGTCATGTCGTTCCCGGACGGGTATGAAACCGATCTCGG
>CALFIV010000418.1 GCA_937877295.1 uncultured Clostridia bacterium | reverse complement strand
TCGCGATGCGCGCGGCGTTCAAGGCGGCGCAGGACAGCAAGCAGACGGCGTTTCTCGTGCCAACCACGATCCTTGCGCAGCAGCATTATCATACGCTTTTACAGCGCTTTGCCGATTTTCCGGTGCGCGTGGCGTGCCTTTCGCGGTTTCAGTCGCCCAAGGAATGCGCGGAGATCAAAAAAGGCTTGGAAAGCGGCGAGATCGACGTGGTGGTCGGCACGCATGCGCTGCTTGCAAAGTCGGTCAAGTTCAAGGACCTCGGGCTTTTGATCATCGACGAGGAGCACCGGTTCGGCGTCAACCACAAGGAGCAGATCAAGGCGCTTCGAAGCGAGATCGACGTGCTGACGCTCACTGCGACGCCGATCCCGCGGACATTGAACCTTTCGATGACCGGCATCCGCGACATCTCCACGATCGAGACGCCGCCGGAAAACCGTTTCCCGGTGCAGACGTTCGTCATGGAATACAACGACGCGTTCATTGCGGCGGCGCTGAGCCGTGAGCTTGCGCGCGGCGGACAGGCGTTTGTCGTGTCGAACCGCGTGCTGACGATGGGCTCGACGCTCACGCATTTTCAAACGCTTTTGCCGGAGGCGCGCATCCGCATGGCGCACGGGCAGATGCCGGAGGCACAGCTCGAGGAGACGATGATGGCGTTTTTGAACCGCGAGATCGACGTCCTCCTCTGCTCGACGATCGTCGAAAGCGGCGTCGATATTCCCAACGCAAACACGCTCGTCGTGCTCGAAGCCGACAAGCTCGGTCTTGCGCAGCTCTATCAGCTGCGCGGCAGGGTCGGGCGCAGCACACGCATGGCATACGCCTATTTCACCGTGCCGCAGGCGCGCGCAGTCTCCGAAACGGCGCAGAAGCGGCTGCTGGCCATTCGCGAATTTACGCAGTTCGGCGCGGGCTTCCGCCTCGCCATGCGCGACCTCGAGATCCGCGGCGCGGGAAGTCTTTTAGGCGCGGAGCAGCACGGGCATATCGCGGACGTCGGCTACGAATTCTACTGCAAGCTGATGCGGTCCGCCGTAGCCGAGGCGAAGGGCGAGGCGATTGCGCCCGAGATCGAAACGACGATCGACGCGCCGGTCGACGCGTATGTGCCGAAGACGTTTCTGCCCTCCGAGCTGCACCGGCTTGCCATGTACAAGCGCATTGCGCAGATTACGGACAGCGACGCCTACGCCGATCTTCTGGACGAATTCAACGACCGCTACGGCGATCTGCCCGAACCGGTCATGACTTTGATGCAGCTTGCGCTGATCCGCGCCTACGCAAAGCGCGCGGGGATCGCACAGGTGACGGTGCGCGACGGCAAGGTGACGATGCAGTACGACGCTTCGGCGCATCCGGACGGGATGCGGCTTCTGGCCGTGCTCTCGTCCGAACCGGACCTCAGGCTTCTGGCAAGCGAGCCGCCGTCGATCGAATGGCGGGACAAAAACCGCACAGTTTCGGGTTTTGTCAAAAATCTTCCACAATTATTTTACAGGTTGATGCATTGCGATTGACCGTAAAACAGAGTATAATGAGACAATCCATGGGAAAGGAATATCAAATCGACTTATGAAATACAAAACCAACCTGCTTGCGCTGCTGCTGGCGCTTCTGATGACGCTGTCCTTTGCGGGCTGCCTTGTGCCGGAGGAGACCCAGGCGACGGACGTCGCGCCGGAGAACCTGCAGCCGACGGCAAGCGCAGAAGCCGCGAGCTACGATCCCGAAGCCGTTGCGGCCGAGCTCGGAACGATCAGGATCACGGCGATGGACCTCGAGAACGTCTTTGACTCCTATATCGATATGTTCAGCTATTCCGGCTCGGTCGACGACAGCATCGTCGAACAATGCCGCGACATGTCGCTGCAGTATCTGATCGAGTATTATATGCCGCTTTGGAAGGCCGATCAGCTGGGCGTGAAGCTCTCTGCGGAGGAGGAAGCGGAGGTTGAAACCGAGACCGCGGCGCGGCTGGACGAGGAGCGCGACGCGCTCATCTGTCAGTTTGCCTATTACGGCGGCGCGACCGAGGACTATGTCGAGGACGTTGCGCAGTTGACCGAGGAGCAGGTCGAAAGCGCGCTCAGCATGATCAACGAGCAGCTTGCGCTCATCTTCCATGAAGGGTATACGTTCGATCAGTATCTGCTGTACGAGCGCGAAAACATCGGCACCGAGATCCGCGCCGAGCGTCTGACCGAAAAGCTGCGCGCGCAGAGCGAGGCGGACTTTGCGGTTTCCGACGAGCAGGTCGAAGCGTGGTATGCGGATACGCTCGCGGCACAGCAGGAAAGCTTTGACGACGACCCCGAGGCGTATCTCGATCAGGTGGAAGCCTTTGAAGCGGGCGAAACGAAGTATCCCGCGCTGTATGTGCCGGAAGGCGTTTTGCGTGTGCAGATCATCCGCATCGCGCCCGAAAACGATCGCGATATCAAGATCGACGCCAACCGCACCGAGATGGCAAAGCTTGAGCAGGAATACGGCAAGCTTGCGCTGAACGGCGAAAACGAAGAACGTCTTCAGACGATCGCGACCGAGTACGCGGCGCTGAAAGCGGAGAATGATGCGCTCGAAGAAGCATACAGCGGCGAAGCGCGCAGAAGCATCGCCAAAGCGTATGAGGCCTTGGAGGAGGAAACGCCGTTCGAGGACGTGATGAAGCAGTACAACGCAGACAGCAGCACGGCGGACACACTGATTCTTGCGGAGGACGATCCGGTGTACGGCGAGCTTTCCGGCTTCGCGGCGGAGCTGCTGCCCGGCACGTATTCCGAGCCGATCCCGGTCGACGATGTCTATTACATCGTCAAACGGATCGAAACGCTCCCGGCAGGCGCGGTGGACTGTGCATCGATTGCGGAAGCGATCCAAGCGGCGGCGGCGGACGATGTGAAGGAAGAGGCATGGGAAGCGCTGATGGAGGAATGGAACGCGGAGGCAGCGGCGGCTGTGGTCCGCCATGAGGATGTGATTGCCGCGGTCGGCAAGGAGTATCTCGGTTATTAAACCCAACGGGGGAGGCAAAGTCTTCCCCGTTTGCATCATAAGACTAAGGAGGACAACGATATGTATTGCACGAAATGCGGAAAACTACTGCCCGACGACGCGACGTTCTGCGATGCCTGCGGAGCGCGCTTTGCTCCCGAAGCTGCGGCCGAACCCGAACTGCAGTTCGAACCGCCGAAAGCCAAGACCGAACCGAAACAGCCGGAGGTCAAAAACGCCTTCCAGAAATGGGTCAGGGAGCAGGGGCTCTTCTGCCTGATCGCAAAGGCGGTCGCCGTCACCGTGATGACGTTCTATCTGCTCACCGCCATCGTTCACATGATCACGCTCGCGGTCGGCAAGTATCCGGGCGGCGCGATCTTTGCGCAGTTCTTTGCAGAGCTTTTACAGGGCCTCTCCTACGGCGTCATTATCTGGCTGCTTTCCGACACAGTCCTGTATCTCTCAACGCTCGTCAAGATGAAAAAGCAGGAGCTCAAAAAATAACCGAAAAACCGAAAAAGCAGACTGTTGATCCGTCCGCACCGGCAAAGAAGCCGGTCGGCTTGTCGGCTGCCGTGTGACGCACTGACGACTGTCCCCGAGAACCTTGCGAGATCAAAAGACTCGGGCAAGGACGTTCTGTTCGGAAAAAACGATCGCATGTAAAAAGAAGCTGTTAAAAAGTCTGTCATTTTGAATTTGCTGCGCAGTAAAGGTGAAGAATCTCTGAACGCAAGGATCTTGTTTTCGCTCTGAGATCCTTCGGCAAGCCTCAGGATGACAAGTGGTTAGACTTCTTAACAGCTTCTTCCTTTATTCTCGGACGAAGGTCGACAGGGGGCGAGGCATAACGCGCGTTATTTACGAAATAGGCTGTGCATTCGGGCGGTGCATCATTACCATTTCTTTTCCCCAATAGCGACCTTCGCAATACGCGAATCCGACACTTTCATAAAGAGTTCTCGCTGCGGTGTTTTCCGGGTGCACGGAAAGCAGCACCCTTGGCGCGTGGCGGGCATACAGATAATCCAGCGCCCACAGCAGCGCCTGCCGGCCGATCCCACGATTCTGGTATCGCGCGTCGATCAGCAGTCTGCCGACATTGTACTTTTTCGTTTTTGCGTAGCAATAGAGATAGACATATCCGACCGCATTCCCATCATCCCGAATCAGGAACAGTCTGGAATACCGTTTTCCGGCGACAGACTGCAGATAAGTTTTTGCGTTGCTTGTGGCAAGAATGCGCTTCTGTTCTTCCGAAACGGACAGCCTCAGAAACGTGCGAAGGCTTTTGATGTTTACCGGTTCATACGTCAGCATCAGGCACCCGCTTTTCCCGATCATATAATCGATACAATCAGCTTCGCATCCAACGCCTGCGCAATGCGGTTCAACGTATTGACGGAAGGATTTGCGATGCCGCGCTCAATCTTGGAAAGATCGGCCTGGTCGATGCCGGAAAGAACGGAAAGCTCCTTTTGCGAAAGCCCTTTCTTTGCACGAGCGGCGGCGACGGCGCTTCCGACCATGGTGAAAGCGGCGGGCTTTTCTTCACGGACCGTTTCACCGTCTTCATAGACGGTTTCCGCTTCGATATCCAGATCATCGTTCCAGACAATGCCATACGGTCCAAGCAATTGACCGGAGGTGAACAGCGACCGATCGCGCAGCGCTTCAAGCTGCGGATACTTCACGAAAAGCGCAGACATATCATAACGCTTGACCTTGCCGTCCTGAAATGTCAGCTCAAGCGTCGTGCCCTCTCCGTAATCCAGTTTGATTGCTTTATGGAACATCTTAAACCAGCGGCGGGAGCTTTTTATACTGTTCTGTCTCCCACATTTCCTCCAATTCTTTTTGATAAGTCAGGATGAATTCCTTTACCATTTCCTTTGCTTTCGGTGGGAACTCCCCTTCCATGATCTCACCCGTCGCAATCAAAAAACGGCGCATCGAAGTCCTGCGTGATCGCATGAACGTGCGGCGGGTTATGCTCCTTGTTGCGCAGGTACATCACAATAATGATTCCGTAAAAATGACAGATTGTCGGCATCGTCCAATCACCGTTCCTTTCACATACAGCATATGGGATATATCCCATATTGTCAAGTATATTTAACAGTATATGCAAGAAATGACGCAGTAATTCCGATAAAGGCAAGCGGAGAAAACACTTTTACCTCTGAAAAGCAGCGGTTGCTTCCTTATCGGCGTCGCGCGTTTTGCGCAAGGTTCTTTTTTACGCTTGCGCACCGCCGTAAAGCATTTTATAATAGGAACAGAAACCACAGGAGGCGGACGATGAAAACGTTGATCTTAAACGGCAGTCCCAAATGCGCGCGCAGCGATACGCTGCATCTTTCCGAGGCGTTTGCAAAGGGCGTCGCCGGCGCAGCGGACAGCGATCTGACGGTCATCCACGTATACGAAAAACACATCGCATACTGCACGGGCTGCTTTGCGTGCAAGCACAACGGCGGCACATGCGTGCTTGAGGACGATATGGCGGAGGTGCTCAAAGCAATGCTGTCGAGCGACGTCGTGATCTTCAGCTTTCCGCTGTATTCGTACGGCATGCCCGCCGCGATGAAGAACCTCGTCGACCGGACCATGCCCCTGTCGTCTTGGAACATGGTGCGCAACGAGGAGGGCAAGTACGGACACCGGATGCAGATTGATGTTTCCCGCATGCACTACGTCATGATCTGCGGCTGCGGTTTTCCCAATTCGAAATACAATTTCGAAGGCGCGGTGCGCTCCTTTGAGCTGAAATATCCCGAAAACCGCACGGTGATCACCGTACCGGAGAGCCCGATGTTCAACATCCCACAGGCGGCGCAGTTCACAAAGCCACGTCTTGCTGAGATGGAAGCGGCGGGCGCGGAATACGCCAAAGGTTTTTCGCTGTCCGAAAAAACGCTGGCCGCCGTCTGCGCGCCGATGATTCCGGAGGAGATCTACGCGCAGTTTGCAAACGGCATGCGCTGACCGAAAAACGCCGGTTTCTGCGGCGTATTGCGGAGAAAGAATTGACAAGCCGCACCGGATTCAGGTATTATAAATAATTAGGAAAAAACTGTTTGTCGGAGGAAGAAACAACATGAAGCAAACCGTTATTCGGCGTATCTTCGGATTGCTGCTTTGCCTGCTGATGGTCTTCACGCTTGTGAAGCCCGCAACGGCAATGGCAAGCACGGCAGACCGCCAAACCTCGTCCGTTCTGCATGACGACACGGACGTCGATATACCTGCGCCCGATCTGACCGAAGAGGCTGAAGAACCTTCTGCGCTCCCCGAGGTTGAAGAACCGGCGGACGAGCCCGGAGAAGCACAGGCCGAAGCGGACGAACGCGCATCGGAAGAACCCGCGGACGAGTATGCGGAGCAAGAACCCGCAGACGAACCCGCAGCCGCGGAGGAAGCCGAGAATGCGGACGCTTTAGATCCGCAGGAATCGGAGGAGATTGAGGAAAACCCGGATCTCGACGGCGACGGTCTTCTGAACGACGATGAGATCAACGTATACAACACCGATCCGAACAAAGCCGATACGGACGGCGACGGCCTTCTTGACAGCGAAGAGATCAACGAAACCGGCACCGATCCGAACAAGGCCGATACGGACGGCGACGGCGTTGCGGACGGCGACGAGCTTGCGCTCGACATGGATCCGACCGTGCCGGAGGATCTTTCCGAGGTGTTCCAGACGATCGGAAAAGGAACGCTTGACGGCACGCTGTATACCGACAACGATGCGGTTCCCTCGATTGCGGGCTTTGCGCCGTTTGTGCTGTTCCGCAGCGTCGCGGTGACGCAGTTTGATCCCGATTCCTTCCGCAGCAGCAAGGCGGTCGTCGGCAAGGCGATCCGCGTGACGCTTCCCGAGGGCGGCAATCTCGCGCTGATGTTTGCGCTGACCGGCTCCGTCGGGCAGCCCGCCGTGTTCCGCATGAACGATGCGGGCACCGTGCGGCTCGATGCGCATATCAACGGCAAGACGCTTTCCGTCTCGCTCGACGAAAGCGGCGTCTACTTCGTCGCGGATATGCAGGCGCTTCTGAACAGCCTCGGCCTCGGCACGGCCGTTCCGCAGAGCCTGCCCGAAAACAGCTATCTTTTGGACGACTTCCATTACGTCACGCTGAGCGCGCCTCTCACGGCGGGCAGCAGCGTCGACACCGACGGCGACGGCGTACCGGACAGCGAGGAGATCACCGGCTCGTACGTGCTCGATCTGGGCGACGGCCATGCAGCGACGGTGTATGCCTTCCGCTCCGATCCGACGCTGCCCGACACCGACTATGACGGCATCCCGGACGCAACCGACAGCGCGCCGAACAACAACGTATTTACGGGCACGTATAAGAGCGGAAATTTCACCGTTACGCCTTCCTATACGATGGACTATCGCAATTTCTTCGCGAACAATGCGGAATACAACACGGGGATCGCGGGCTTTTCGGTCTGGGCGGCGCAGCTGTGCTATGAGAATGAAGACAACGATGTAACCTATACGCCTTCCGCTACGCTTTACGACGCGAACGGCAGCGCGATTTCAAAGGTTTACCGCATCAACTCGCTGATGGAAGCGCACGGCATGCAGAATGTCGTCGATTATTCGCTCGGAAGCGGGTATTCCAATGACGGCCTGACGCTGACAAAGTACACGGATGACGATATGTCGGAGGTGTTCTTCGGACACCGGAAGGTCACCTATAACGGCGAGACCGTTGAGGTCATCTCGGTCTATGTGCGCGGCACCAACGGAACCGAAGAGGAATGGAGCAGCAACTTCGAGATCGGCGATCTGTACCGTTTTAACAAC
Organism: uncultured Clostridia bacterium; assembly: GCA_937877295.1. The sequence continues at coordinate 2,703 of CALFIV010000418.1, read as the reverse complement.
GATATCGACGTCGCTTCGGTCAAGCAAAAGCAGCAGTCCAACGCCGACTGGAACCGCAAAACGAATCACCGCGGGTTTGACGTATGCGCAAATCGCTTCTTAAATGCGCTCTCCCTGTATGTGGAAAAATATGTGGATGCGGAAGCAACGCCGGTATTCTGGTTCTCCGGCCATTCACGCGGCGCTGCGATCGCAAACATTATGAGTTCGTATTGTGTGGATGCGGGCAACAAGGTATTCGGCTATACCTATGCCTCTCCCTACACGACGGCAAACACCGAGGCGTCGGCTGCAAAATACGACTGCATTTTCAACCTTGTCAACGGCGACGACTTTGTACCGCGTCTGCCGATGCCGGAATGGGGCTTCACCCGTTACGGCCGCACCGAGACCTATTTTGCATCCACGATCAGCAGCAGCACGCGCAGCAGCGTTCTCGGCACCAGCAGCTACAGCTATAAATCCGACAGCGATCTCAAAGCGCTGGTGAAGAAGTTTGCGGATATGACGGTCAACAACGCGGGCGGAAACGACGGCTGGATCGATGTGTATCGCTATCACTGCGGACATCAGCATGCGGACGAGCAGCTCGGCGAAAGCCGTACCGGCTGCACTCGTACGCGGCAATGGTCGGAGCTGATCGGCTGGGGCGAAAGCATGTTTACCGGCTGGTCGCAGCGCATACAGCGATATGCCTATTGGAGCAGCTCGGCAAACGGCATCTGCGAGACGCCGGCATACGCCATGCAGGTCCTCGCAGAGCTCATGGGCAATCTGTCCCTGTCCGGCGGCTGGGATTATCTGACCACCAACAAGCTGGCGGACAGATACGATTTCGAAAAGACGAGCCTGATCAACTATGCGACCGGCATTACGGATCCGCATTACATGGAAAATTATTACCTGATCCAGTATACACTGCTGCAGGCAGGCAACCCGGACGATCAGTTCACCACGCTCGCGCCGTATACGACGACCAATGCAAACGGCGGACGTCCCGTGCACGAGCATACCTATGAGATCGTCGAAGTACTCAAAGCGCCTACCTGCACGGAGGAAGGACTTGCGCATCTGGTCTGTCACTGCAGCGCAGTCAATTCCGCATGGTATGACGACGAGATCAAGGAAGCAGTGCTTCCGGCGCTCGGACATGACTGGGGCACGCCCGCCTGGACGTGGGACGGCGTGACTGCGGCGACAGCGACCTTTACTTGCCAAAACGACAGCACGCACGTCGAAACGGTCGAAGCAGAGTCGATCGTCCGCGCAGAGAACGGCGACGTCGTGACCTATACTGCAACCGCAACGTTTGAAGGCGAAACCTATACCGACGTCAAGACCGTCGAAATCGGCTACTATCTGATCGGCAGCATGACGAATTGGGAGGTCGACGAGACCTATCGCTTTACGGAAAACACCGCAGCGGCGGGCGAGTACCTGCTGAACGTGAATCTTGCCGTCGGCAACGAGATCAAGGTCGTCCGCGCAGAAGGCGCGGCCAAGCTGGGCTTGTATCCCGACTACGGCGGAAACTACACCGTCGACTATGCGCACGCCGGCGGCGTGAAGGTCTACTTCCGTCCGGCGGGCAACGTGTGGAATGACTTCTTCACGGGCGGCTTCTTCTACATCAGAAAGCCGCACACCGTGATGGTCATCACGGACGGCAACGGCGAAGCAAGCGTTGATCCGACCGCACCCGACAAGACCGCAACGGTCATGTTCACGGCAACGCCGAGCGAGGGTTACCACTTCGATCGCGTCGAGTTCTATGAGAAGACCGGCGACGGCGCGGAAGACCTCCGGGCGGTCGATCTCAGTCTGACGGAACAGAACACCTTCATCATGCCCGACTACGACGTCGTGATCAAGGTCTACTTCGCGGCGCATAGCTGGAGCAAATGGTCCGTCACCGCAGAACCGACCTGCACCGAGCCCGGCGTGGAGAGCCGTACGTGCGCGGATTGCGGCGAGACCGAGGCCCGCGAGATTCCGGCGACCGGCCACAACTGGAGCGCGCCGGACTATGATTGGTCCGAGGACTACACCTTTGTTGTGGCAACCCGCGTCTGCGCGAACGATGCAAGCCATGTCGAGACTGAGACGGTCAACACGACAGCTGTGACGACCGACGCAACCTGCACCGCTGCGGGCAGCACGGTCTACACCGCAACGTTCGACAATCCCGCGTTTACAACGCAGACCAAGACGGTCGAGATCGAAGCGCTGGGCCACAACTGGGGCGAGCCGACCTATGAATGGGCGGCGGACAACAGCAGCGTAACGGCATCCCGCGTCTGCGCGAACAATGACGAGCATGTAGAGACCGAGACGGTCAACACGACGTATGTAGTCACGACAGCGCCTACCGCGGAAGCAGACGGTGTCGGCACATACACCGCAACGTTCACGAATCCGGCGTTCGAGACGCAGACGAAGGAAATCGTCCTTCCGAAGCTGCGCACGCCTGCATTCAAGACGCTTTCACTGGTGCTTTCGGGCCAGATCGGCATCAACTTCTTCATGGATCTGAGCATGCTGACGGAAGAACAGAAAGCAGCGAGCTATGTAACGTTCGACATCAGCGGAAACGGCACGATCACGGATCGCGTGGACTATGATGCCGATTTCAAGAACGCCACCAACCAGTACTACGGCTTCACCGCCTATGTCAATTCCATCCAGATGGCGGACACGATCACG
>CALFIV010000417.1 GCA_937877295.1 uncultured Clostridia bacterium | reverse complement strand
TCAGACGTGTGCTCTTCCGATCTGCATGCAGCGGGTCAGCAAGGTGTTCGGCGTGCATTCCATCGCCCCCGCGGTGGAAATGGAAAAGGACAATTTTGAGGGCATCTGCGAGCAGGCCAATTTGCTCATGCAGGGCTTATCCGGCACCTTCAAGGTGGAGGCCCGCCGGGCGGACAAGCATTATTTCCTGGATTCGCCTCAGATCAACGCGAAGATCGGCGAATATGTGCTGATGCGCAATGAAGACCATTTGAAGGTGGACGTGCGCAAGCCGGAGCATATTCTATCCATCGAAATCCGGGACCAGGCGTACCTGTACTGCCGGGTGTATCCCGCCGTGGGCGGCATGCCGGTGGGCACCGGGGGCAAGGCGGCGCTGCTCTTGTCCGGCGGCATCGACAATCCGGTGCTGGTTGACGCAAGGCAGACTGCTGCCCTCGTGCTGGAGAATGACCCTCTGCTGAGCGATGCCCGCAATACTATACTTGCCGACAACCTCGCGCGGCTGAAAACGGAAATAAAAGACTATTCGAACATATCATAAATCAGGATGAAACTCGTATCTTGGAACGTCAACGGATTGAGGGCCTGCCATTCCAAAGGGGCCTTCGACGAAGCCTTCAGGGTTCTGGACCCCGATTTCCTCTGTCTGCAGGAGACCAAGCTGCAGGAGGCACAGATCAAGGGCCTCAAGTTCGAGCCCGAGGGCTACCACCAAACCTGGAACCATGCCGAGCGCAAGGGCTACTCCGGCACGGCCGTCTTCTCGAAGGAGGAGCCGCTGCGGGTGGTCCGCCAGACGGGCTGTCCCGTGGCCGACGACGAGGGTCGCGTGTGCGCGCTGGAGTTCCCCACCTACTGGTTCGTGGACGTCTACACGCCCAACGCGCAGGACGGGCTGCGCCGCATAGACGTGCGTCTGGCCTGGGACGCCTGCTACCGCGAGTTCCTGGCACGCCTGGCCCAGGACAAGCCCGTCGTCACCTGCGGCGACTTCAACGTCGCCCACGAGGAGATCGACCTCAAGAACCCCGGTCCCAACCGGGGCAACGCCGGCTTCTCGGACGAGGAGCGCGAGAGCTTTGGGAAGCTTCTGGACTCCGGCCTCACCGACACCTTCCGCCTGCTGCACCCCGACGAGACGGGCGCCTACAGCTGGTGGAGCTACCGGGGACGCGCCCGCGCCAACAACACCGGCTGGCGCATCGACTACTTCCTGGTGAGCGACCGCATCGCCGACCAGGTGAGGGGTGCGTCGATACTCTCGGACGTGTACGGGTCGGACCACTGCCCCGTGCGACTCGACATAGAGCTGTAGCGCCACTAGCCCATGGCCGCGGCCACATGTCAAAGTTGACAAAGTGCTGGTACTCGCGCAGGTCGGTGCCGGTCGTGGGGTCGGGGCTGACCATGGGCGAGAAGTGGTCCGTCACGGCCAGCAGCTCGAAGCCCTGCTTGGCGACCGCGCGCACGTTCTCCTCCACGGTCGAGTAGGTATGGCGCGAGAAGATGGTGTGCGCGTGCGTGTCGCAGGCGATGCGCAGCATGGTGCTCCCTGCTTACCTGACAGAAGGGCACCCCCCTTCTGTCATGCCACGGCCTTCCGTAGTCCCCGACCTGTGAGCTAGGGGGCGCCTAAGTGGCAAGAAATCGGCGATTTGGCAATGTCTCGCGGGCCAACCCTTTTGTTTGTGGTTCGGGTGGCCGGGCGCTCGCCGAGCGACGGGCCTCCTACCTGCGGATATCCCATAACGGATGTCCAGCGCGCAGGGCGCTGGGGACGGGCCCGCAAACCGACATTGCCAAATCGCCGATTTCTTGCCACTTAGGCGCCACCTAGCTCACAGGTTTTGCTCGAAGCGGGGTGTCGGTGCCCGCAGAGCACAAACAAAGGGGCGCGTGAACGCGTGGGGACCTGACAGAAGGGGTAACCCCCTTTGTCAGCCCGGACTCGTCCTCGACGACGGAAAGTTCCTCGAAGCAGCCCTTGTCTTCGAAGACCCTACGCAGATACTCCCTGCCGCCATCCACGCTGACCGCTCCGCAGGGGCAGGTCACGAAATCGTGGACGCTGCAGCTCTCGATGGTTGCGCCGCACCTCTTGCATCTGACCATGTTTCTCAGGATGTTTCCCATGCGCACCTCCTACACGAACATCTTATCGAGCAGCGCGGATTTGAGGTTTCGGAGAACCACGAGCTTCCGCTGATGAAGGGTGATGAGGTTGTCGAGCTCAGAGAGTGACTTTCCGATAGCCCTCTGCTCGGCAAACGACGGGAAACTCACAAGGGTGTCTTCGATAGACGACTTGGAGACCGAAATCACCTTGATTCCCTGCATCAGCGGGAGCAACTGGCTATGGTATGCAGGCGAATTGAGATAGTAGCCGAGGTATCCAGGCGCAAACTCGAATAGTGGCCTGCAGGCCATCGTGTGCAACCCTGAGACGATACGCGCATCGCCACATCCTCGCAGCTCAGAGCATTTGCCAACTGCCTCATCCTCAGCCGTGTCAGCTATGATCACATCCCCGTCAGCAAGGGACTGGCAGGACAACCAATCCGCCAGATAGTCGTCTGCGATTCTCGGCAGGATGTCTCGGCTAACGTCCAAAACCTCACCAAACTTGATGAGGACGTCGCCGTAGTGAACGTTCAGCGTGTGACCATCCGATTCGCTCAGCTCGGCGCGGGACAACGTGTTGTTGCGCAGGAAGGAGAACACCTCCGAGAACTTACGCTGTTCCCAAGGGTCAGTGAAGCCGGCAAATCTGATTTCGGGAACAACTGCTCCGTCTCGCGGGAACACCTTGTCGAGGAGAGCCTTCTTCAATACTGCAAGCTGATCGTACTTACGCCGATGAAGGGTGAAGAGGTTGTCGAGGGAGGAAAGGAAGGAACCTATTTGCTGCTGCTCTTCATGGCCAGGTAACCCTGACTTCCCGGTAATTCCTTAGCCCACCAACGACGAGCGATAGCTGCCGAACGGCCAAGATATCCATATCTACCTGCGGAAACCCGTGGCTGGCGCTTGCATGCGCCAGACGCGTCTGCTACAATGTGGCATAAGGTTCATATCTTATGCCACGGAGGTGCGGGCATGTACATCAGCTACAACGTCGTGGACGGCAACGAGTACGCCACGGTCGTCAGGTCGGTGAGGGACGGGGCCAGATAGTGCAGATCCGTGGCCACCGCCACCCGGCAGGTGGCGGAGGGCGTCGGTGCGCCGCCGCAGGCGGACAGCAGCAGCATCAACACCAGCGCGACGCATAAAATGAAGCGTTTTTGATTCATATCAGAATCCTCCGTATCGGATTGTTGCAATGTTGCGTTTCCATTGTAACGGATATGGATGTGCGTTGCAAGCCGTATGAAAAAAAGTTACAATTTGCACTTTGCCGCTTTTGTCTTCACAGCGTTGACGCGCGGCTCGCTTTCCATTATAATAAAAACAGATCAAAATCGGAGGTTCAAAAAATGGCAGCGAAATACCGTGTGAAATGTCCCCACTGCGGCGAGATCATCAACCTCGCGGGTTCCGGCGCATGCCCCAAATGCAAAACGCTCATCGACGTCAATCAGCCCGGTTCAATTTCTCTCTATCGCATGGGCAACTTTGTCGGCAGCGCAAACGCATTCAGCATCTATATCAACAACGTTCCGTTCGGCCACATCGGCAACCGCGAAAGCCTGATCTTCCCGCTGCCCTTCGGCGAGTATCAGATGCATATCGCCTGCGGTATGAACCGCAAGTGCAACGATCCGGTGATCCGTCTGACACAGGAAGATCCGCACGTCTGCCTGAAGGTACATATGAAAATGGGCTTTATCCAGAATTCGTTCATCCTGGAGCGCGTCGATCCTTCGACCATGCCGAACTGATCCAAACGGATCAAAAGCCGCCCCAAAGGGCGGTTTTTTTGATGCAAACGGTCACTTCCCTGCCCGGAGCTGCTTGGAAAGAAGCTCGGCGAAGTCCCATACGCTCTGCACCGCCGGCGACATGGCGTGCATCCGATAGCGCAGCATGCAGATGTCGCGCGTCATCGACGCATCCGCGAACGGGATCAGCTTGAGATTGAAGTTGTCGAGCACGGGCAGCTTGGGTACGATGGCGACGCCCGCTCCGACCGTGACCGATGCGGCGATGGAGCTGTATTCGTCCGCTTCAAATACGATGTTCGGTGTAAACGCCGCCTTCTTGAACCGGTCGGCGAGCTGCCGGTAGATGATCGATTCATGCGTGATCGAAATGAACTGCTCATCAGCAATATCCGAGAGTGTGACGGTCTCGCGCGAAGCGAGCCGGTGCGACGCCGGAACGGCCAGATAGAGCTCCTGTGTGGCGATCGTCTGATAGTCGATCGAGTCGATGTCGGGCTTGCCTGCGATCAAAAGATCCAGCGAGCCGTTCAGAAGCTGCTCGATCAGCACGCCCGCCATGCCCTGATGAAAGCGGAACGCCGTCTGCCGGCTGCCGTTGTGCGCATAAAACGCGTCGACGTACGCGGGTAGAACCGAAAAGCTGACGCTGTAGATGTATCCGAGATTGATGATCCCGGCGCTCGGCGCGTGCAGCTCCTTCAGGCGTTCCTGTCCTTTTTGCAGCTCGTTGAGCGCGCGCTTCGCATAGGGCAGGAATTCCGCGCCGTAGGTCGTCAGCGCAATCTGCTTGCCGCGTTTTTCGAACAGCGGCATGTTGAGCTCCTTTTCGAGCTTACTGAGCGCATAGGAAAGACTCGGCTGCGTGATGTAGAGCAGATCCGCCGCACGCGTATAATGCAAAACCTCGGCGGTCACGCAGAAATAGCGAAGCTGCTGCAGCGTCATACCCGCACCTCCCCAAGCGCAAGATTGTTTGAGAGCGCCCGCCACGCGTCGATCAGATACGCAAGCGCGAGCATGTCCGCGCTGCCGCCCGGCGAAAGCCGCTTTGCAATCATCGCGGCGTCCAGCGCTTCGAGCGCCGCAATCCGTTCCTCCTCCGGCAGCGCCTCAATACGCTTCGCCTCCGTCTGCGCAAACGAGAGCCCTTCCCTGCCGCCGCGGTGCAAAAGGTTGGTATCCTCCAGTATCGCCATCGTGTCGCACAACGCCAATGCGCCTGCGGTTTCTTTTCCCTGCTTCCGATAAGACTGCAGCCGGTCTGCACAGAACACTGCGTGCGGAAACCCCCGCATCGCCTCGCCGACCGCGCCGGCCGCGCCGAATGCCGCATAGACCTTCGCGCCGTTGGTATCCCGCTCGGCTTCCGCACGGGCAAGCCGTTCCGCCGCGTCCGTCTTTGCAAGCGCCGCGGCGCATTCGACCGCACCGCCGCCGAACGTCAGCGCGTGTCCCATGCCGTACAGCAGCAAGCCCATCGAGTAGACTATACCCTTATGCGTATTGACGCCGTGCGTCGCCGAAAACATTTCACACTCGGCCTGGCGCCCGTTCGCTTTCAAAAGAGACATGTCTGTGCCCTTCAGCCCGCACTGCGCCGCGGTTTTGAAATATGGAACGAGCGTATCCGCACTGCGTTCGAACAGCTGCACGTCCATATCGGTGTGCGCGCCGTTGTTGGCTTCGTCCACAAGCCCCGGCTTTGGCGTGGTATGCAGCTCTGAAAGCAGCGCGCGATGCGCGGCTTCGGCAAGCATGTCGGCGCAGAATCCGTCGAGCAGCGCCTCGGTTACCGTCTTGATCGCGTCCAATCCATGCGCACGGCTGCGTGCGCACACGGCGGCCGGTCCGTCGCACACAAGACAGCGGCGTGGGATGGAGCGCGACAGCTTTTCGCCCCGCGCGTTCAGCACGTCGAAATCGAACAGCCTTGCCGCAGGATATGCGTCTTCGAGCCGTTCCGTCGCCTGCTTGACCGTTTCGGCCGGCGCGTCCAGCAGGATCAGCGCTTCCGTGCCGGTGATCGCGTCGGTGATTCTGCGTGTTTTTTCGGGAAAGCCGAGGGATGCAAAGTCCCGCATGCCGCGATCAAACAGCAGACGCGTCTTTTGCGTGCGCTTGACGTCGCCCGCGATGTTCAGCGACAGCGAAACAAGGCAGCCGCCTGCCTGCGCAAGAAGCTCGGCCTGTGCGTTTGCGCGGCGTTCGCGCGCGTCAAGCATGTCGGAAAGTGTGACGGAGGATGGTTTCATAGGTGGTCTCCGGAACGAGGTCTCTGGTTTCTTCGATGTGTCCTTCCTGAATCAGCGCGCGCACGCGGCTGGCGCTGATGGCGTCGAGACGCGGAATCTCGCAGAATTCGACGCCGGCCTCCGGCAGCAGCTCCTTCATGCGCTCGTTGTACGCGTTCGTGGTCGGCGAAAACGGTTCCTGCCCCACGAACCGCTTTGTGATGTTGAGCGCAGGCGCAATGCGCGAACGGAACAGCTCTACGTCGAGATCGGCGCGCACGCGATCGGCGTCCTGCTCGTTGCGGATGAAATATGCCGGAAACGTTGCGCGCGAAACGAGATACGCGTCGCTGCGGTATACGAAACGGTTTTTGACGTGCGCCGAGCCGCGTATGATCATATCATAGCGCTCGTCGGGCGAAAACAGCGACCCCTCCTCCGACACGGCGAACACATAAAGTGCGTCGCAATGCGCGGCGGCATATTCGATGAGGTGCAGATGCCCCTTTGTGAACGGATCGCAGTTCATGACGACCGCGCCGCACACGCCCGCATGCCGCGGGATGGAAGCTAAAAAGTCGGAAAAGCCGTTTTTGCGGTTTTCCATCAGTACCGCGTCGGCGGTGGCAACGATCGGCGCAAAGCCCATCGAAGCGAACATGCTGCGATTCTTCGGCTTGGTGCAAAGAAACAGGCGCACAATGCCCCTTTGCATTGCATCGTCTGTCAGCGCGGACAGCACCGTCGCGCATGCCCCGCCGCCTTCGAAATCGGGAGAGACGGCAAATTGCTTGAGCGTATGCCCGGCGCGCGCGCCTGTCGCAACGATGTTGAAATCGTCGTCGGTCATCAGCGCGATCACGTCCGCGTCCCCCTCGTCCCTGAGGCCGCATGAAGATAGAAAATCTTTATAACGCTGCGCCATTCTGCCTTTCAGCGGCGCAGACAGCAGAGAAACGTCCATGGCTGTCTCCTCTTTTGATCGGTTCAATTCGGCAATAGCGCGTACTTTTTTTCAAAAAAGCGGCGTGAAACTGTCCTTTTGTACCTTGCATACCGTTTTTTACAGTATAACAGACCCGCATGCCGTCTGGCAAGCCCTGTTTGATAAATCATAGAGATTCTCTATGATAATTTCTAAAAATACTATTGGATAATGTCCGGCAATGCCCTTATAATGATAGGCGGAAGGGCAGCGATGCCCGATGGTTCAAACAGAAATACAATCGGAGGATGAAAAAAGATGATCAAGTATCTCGCACAGGGTATGCAGTGGATCAACGGCGCCCCGATTCCCGCGGCAGCGGACTGCGACAAGGCGGCAGGCCGTGACGGCACGATCGCGTATCAGATCATGAACGCACACCGCACACCGTCGGACGATGGCGTTATGCACATCCGTTTTGACGCGCTGGTTTCGCACGACATCACCTATGTCGGCATCATCCAGACCGCACGCGCAAGCGGCCTCAAGGAATTCCCGATCCCCTATGCCATGACAAACTGCCACAACTCGCTGTGCGCAGTCGGCGGAACCATCAATGAGGACGACCATGTATTCGGTCTGTCCGCGGCAAAGAAGTACGGCGGCATC
>CALFIV010000416.1 GCA_937877295.1 uncultured Clostridia bacterium | reverse complement strand
GCTGCCTCATCTCAGCTCGTTAAACTGTTTTGAGACAGCGCCTTTTTGTATGCGTTAGAATAACGCTTGAATGACCGCATTTTCCACGCGCTGTGCGATCGTGTCGATCGGCAGCAGCTTGCCGTTTTCCATACAGGGAATCAGTAGTACGTTCGGAATGCGCTGCGCATATTCGGCATATTTTTTGCGCGCGCGGGTCTGAATGGAATCGATGCTTTCATAGACGTCGCGGGCATTGCCGATGTACTCACGGAAGCCCTTTTTATCCACGTTGTTCGCAGCGTCCTCGGTGTCCATATCCAGTACAAGATGCAAATCGGGCACGGGAATGCCGAAATGTCTGTGTTCGAGCTCTAGGCAGAAATCAAGGATATCCGGCTTGCCGAGGTCAATGTCGCGAATGCTTTGATAGACCGCGTTTGACAGAACATACCGGTTGATCAGCAATACGTCGTAGCCGGAATAGTCAAGTGTTTTGAACGCTTCAAACCGATCAAGTGCAAACCAAAGCGCCATGCTCTTTCCGTCGACCGTGTTCGCGCCGATTCCGTCCTTTGCGGACAGATAGCGTCCGACAAGGTCGCCGAAAAACGTATCGTACATGGGGAAGGAAATCTCCAGAACAGAAAGCCCGCGACGCTTGAGCGCGTCGGACAGACGCTGCATCTGCACGCTTTTGCCCGTTCCGTCAATGCCTTCAAACGCAATGATCTTTGTCATGCCTTGCCTCCTTGCAAACAAACAGTCTTCGTAATTATGAATTATTATAGCATAACTGACAAACGGCGGCAAGATGATTCTGTCGAAGGGAAAGGAACGAATTGCCATCTTTACCGATGCGCGTGCTTTCGATCGAACCGTGCAACCCAAAACCGCGAAAACGTCACGCAGATTCGCGAAACATTCACGGGTATCGTTTTGTACAATTCCGGTATGCAACTCAAACAGCGATTTTCAACCGAATATCGGAAGAAGGATCTCAAGGAAGCATGGATCGTGCTCTGCAGTTTTTTGTGCGCATTGCTGCTGTCACGCGTGTGCATTCGCGGACAGCACGTACCGCTTGCGCTGGGATTGCTGCTCGGCTGTACGCTTGCGGGAATTGAAACGTACGGCGTGCTCGGCGGCATTGTGCTCGGAGCATTGATCGGCTCGCCGCCGCTCTGGCAGACAATCCTTGCAGCAGTCTTGTTTACGGCGTCCACGCGTACCGTTATCTGGCTGAAAAAACAGTGCAAACCGCGTTTTTTGATAATCCTGTTCTGCTTGTCATGCGTTGTTTCGCTGCCACTGTTGCTTCTGCACGGCGTCGAGACGCTGTTGTACGGGGCGGCGTCGCTGCCGGTTTCCGCTGCGTTCGGGATCTGTGTGCAGCGCATAATCCGATCGCTCAAAAACAACCGGATCGAGCGTGTTTGGACAGATACCGAACAGATTATGCTGATTTTGTTTCTCAGCGCGATCATACTCGCTGCCTCCGAAGCGCAACTGTTCGGCTGGTCGCTGTCAGTCAGTTTGCTGCTCATGATGAGTGCGTTATATGTTTCTCTTCGCGGGGTATTCGGCGCTTCGGCAGGCACGTTTTGTGCTTCTCTTTTGGTGCTTTATACCGGCGCAGATCCCGCGTTGATCGGCACAGTCGCGCTTGGCGCGTTGCTCAACACGGCATTGCGAAAGTACGGAAAACCGCTGATCATCAGTGCGTTCTTCCTATCGGCATTGCTGTTCCGTACCATTCTTCAGGAGGACGCGTTGACGGTCAATTTGCAGAACCTGCTCTGCAGCATGCTGTTGTATCTGCTGATTCCGCGCACATGGATGGATCGTCTGCGGGATATGTTGGATGCTGACGGAATCGTCGAGCGTTCCATGCGAAGTACGATCGATCGAATCGAACAAGGCGCATCCGATGAACTGATTCGGCTCGGAACGCTGCTGTCAGGCTTTTCCGGAATGTTCCATACCGCTTTGCAGGAGGATGACGCGATTCGCCGGTGGACCGTACAAGGCGCTTTGGCGATCTGTCAAAGCTGCGATAAACGTACATCCTGCTGGAAGGAAGCTGAAGCCATGCAGGATGCGGTGCTAAAGCTTGCCAAAGAAGCGGACCGCGATCAAAGTCCGAAGCCGATCGAACCGATGGACGCCTGCTGCAAGCGGTTTCGAAATCTCACGGCGTCCGCGCTGCTCTCCTATCAGCAGGCGAAAAGCCGCGAAGCAGTCTGCGAACGCGCAAAGGAGCAGACCGGTCTTGTAGATCGTCAGTTTACGGGAACGGGCGACGCCTTGATCGGTTATGCAAAACGAATGCGCGGCAGAGACCGCGCGGCAAACGCGCTGCGTACACGGATTCGCGACGTTTTGACGGAAGCAGGCGCAGCCGTCACCGCCGTCGATCGCTACGAAACAAACGGAACTGAAGTCCTATCAATTTGCATGCAGCGTCCGCTCCGCATGAAAAAAGGAGAGCTATGCAGGACTTTGGAGCGCGTGTGCGGCTATCCGCTGCGCATGGTGCAGCGAACGTGCGATCCGCAAGCGGTAACCTATGTATATGAACGTGATGCGAGTCTTCATGCGTCGATGCGCGTATTTCAAGCGCATGAAAGCCTTTCGGTCAGCGGCGATGCAACCGGAGAATGCCGTCTCACGGGCGGGCATGTTTGCTTTGCGCTTTCAGACGGCATGGGCAGCGGCGTACAAGCAAGACAGGAGAGTGAAGCCGCAATCGATCTGCTGTTTCGACTGTATCATGCCGGCATGCGGAGCGAGTTGATCTATGACAACGTAAACCGGCTGCTCCTTGCGCGCAACGACACGGAGATGTACGCTACGCTCGATGCGGTATCGATCGATTTGAATTCGGGCGAAGCCGAGCTGCTGAAATACGGCGCGCCTCCGAGCTATCTGATTCGAAACGGACGCGTCAAAACCATATGCGGCGAAGCGCTGCCCTGCGGAATCCTTGTGGAAGCAAAGCCGAGCGTCATTCGTATGAAGCTAAAACCGAACGATCGTCTGGTGCTGTGCTCCGACGGTGTGCAGGATATGCTGTCCGAAAAACCGGAGCAGGCGATTCGCTCTGTCGCTGGCGCAAACGAAGCAATGGGCGAACTGCTGCTGAAGATCGCGCAAAACAGAGGCGGCTCAGACGATATGACCGTCATGGTGATCCGTGTCGCATGAAGGTTTCGATCGAAGGCTTTCTGCTTGACAACGCGTTGATGAACTACTGCGTTTTTGCCTTGACGGCTGCGTGGCTCGGGATACGTATCCGCCTTGTGCCGACATTTGCAGCGTCAATGATCGGTGCGGTTTACGCGTTATTATCGCTGTTTGTAGTTCCGGCGCTGCGCGTTTGGTATTTGAAACTACCTTGCTTTCTGCTTGTAGCGCTTCCGTTGTTTCGAAATGCGGGAAAAAGAATTTATGTTTTGCCGTTTCTATTGCTGTCCGCCGCGCTGGTGGGAGGCGCAGCATTGCTGCTGACGCTGCTGCTCGGCGGAAGCATTACGGCGGATGGCACGATCATGGGAACGGTGACCCTGCGAACAGCACTCGCCTCAGCTGCGGCTGCAAGCCTGCTGCCGCGGTTGATGCGGTCCATGCTCAGCGTTTCCAAAAAGAAAAGCCTGTACACGACGGTCATCGTACAGCTGAAGAACAAGACCTATCGTATGCGTGCGCTGATCGACAGCGGAAATCTGCTCAAAGAGCCGGTTTCCGGACTTCCGGTCTTGCTGCTCAATCGTGCGCCGGATGCGCCGACACGTCCGATTCCGTATGCGAGCGCCGCAAGCGACGGCTTACTGTATGGCGAGCGCGCCAAATCGCTGATCCTGCCGGACTACGGCGGCGTGACCGTCGATTGTTATTGCGCAGAATCGCCGCAGCCGATCGTCGGCGCGCAGGCGATCCTGCCGGAATCTGTATTGCCGCACAAATGGAGGATGGAATATGATCGCTTGGATTCGACGACTCTGGTCGCACCTGCTTTTGCGGCTGCACGTTGGCAGACGCACTATTTGCTGGTACATTCACACAAACGAGGGCCTGCCGCCGCCGCTCGATCCGGAGGAGGAAGCAAGATGCATCGAACGCGCACCGACCGATAAAGCGGCTAAGGATAAGCTGATTGTACACAATCTGCGCCTCGTGGTATATCTTGCCCGCAAGTTTGAGAACACCGGCGTGCAGACGGAAGACCTCATCAGCATCGGTACGATCGGTTTGATCAAGGCGGTTGAAACCTTTAAGCCTGAAAAGAAGATCAAGCTTGCCACCTATGCTTCGCGCTGTATCGAAAATGAGATTTTGATGCATCTCAGACGTACGACGAAGCTCAAACTCGAGGTCAGCTTTGAAGAGCCGTTAAACGTTGACTGGGACGGCAATGAACTGCTGTTGGAGGACATTCTCGGCACAGATCCGGACGTGGTCAGCCGCGATATGGAGGATGAAGTCGAGCATGAGCTGCTGAACCGAGCCCTTTCCAAGCTGACTGCGCGTGAGCGCGATATCATCGACCTGCGTTTCGGGCTGAAGACGGGGGAGGCGCAGACACAAAAGCAGGTGGCCGACGCCATGGGCATTTCACAGAGCTACATCAGCCGTCTGGAAAAACGCATCATGAAGCGCTTGAAGCGTGATCTTCTTCGGATGCAGTCATAGCTTGACGTATTTCTCAAGCTGTTTTAAAGCGCTCTTTTCGAGCCGTGAAACCTGTGCCTGCGAAACACCAATCTCCTTGGATACTTCGACCTGTGTTTTACAGGCAAAATAACGAAGCTGCAGAATGCGACGGTCGCGTGCGCCGAGATGCGAGATTCCTTCCTTGAGCGCGATTGCATCGACCCGCTTTGCTTCCGTGTCCTTCGGATCACGGATCTGATCGAGCACGCAAAGCGCATCGTCGTCGCTGCTGAATACAGGATCATAGAGGCTGACCGGATCGGTCACGGCGTCCAATGCAAAGACGACGTCCGGCTCGGGAATGTTCAGTTCTTTTGCGATTTCACCGACCGTCGGTTCGCGCGAGAGCGTTTCGGTCAACTTTAGCTTTGCCTGCATGGCACGGTAGGCGGTATCGCGCATGGAACGCGGTACGCGCACAGCGCTGTAATCACGCAAATGTCTCCGGATTTCGCCTGCGATCATCGGAACGGCATAGGTGGAAAAACGCACGTCCTGACTGAGATCAAACCCGGCTACAGATTTCAGC
>CALFIV010000415.1 GCA_937877295.1 uncultured Clostridia bacterium | reverse complement strand
GTCGACGAATTTATCGCCCGCAACGCAGATGAGCACAAGCCCGCCGATGAACAGAACGATGGTCCAAAATAAAGAATCCGGAACTGAAAATGACATATCCTACCCTTCCCTTCCGCATAGAAAAAGAGACTTCTATGCATTGAAAATATGCATAAAAGTCTCGCACATTCCGACCGGCAGCGGGATCTGAATCCGTGCTGACGCCGCAGGCCACGCATACGCGTCGGCTACTCCCTTTTATGTGGTTATTATATGTTAACTTTTTTCAAACGTCAAGTGCGAATTGTGGAAAAACGAACGATTGTCTGCTATACTGATGATGGATATTTATCTTAGGATTGGAAGGCATGGACATACAAAACCGGTCTACGTAACGGGTCATAAAAATCCGGACACCGATTCGATCGTATCCGCGATCGCATATGCCGCGCTGCAAAACGCACTGGGCGATCGCCGTTATCTTGCGGCGCGCATCGGTACGGTCAGCGACGAAACGGCAAACATCCTCGCACGGTTCGGTTTTGCCGCGCCGGTCCGCATCTACAACGTTCGCACGCAGGTACGCGATCTGAACTATGATCAACCGCCCGTGCTGTCGCGCGCGGTGACGGTGCACCGTGCGTGGGAGACCATACTCTCCGGCGAGCGCGAGCTGTTGTCGCTGCCGGTTGCCGACGAAGACGGCAAGCTGTGCGGTATGATCACCATCGGCAATATCGCCGCGTTTGATCTCGCTTCCTCCGAGAACCTGCGTCTCCACGACATTCCGCTGTTCAACCTCGTTTCCAACCTTGACGAGCAGCTCTGAGGCGGAAACAGCACGCTGACCGCGCTTTCGGGCGAGCTTTTGATCGCCGTTGCGGAGGCTGATCCGAAGCGGCTGCCGCTGCACCGGGACTCCATCGTCGTAACTGGCAGCGATCCTCTGGTTTTGCGCCGCGCGACCGTCTGATGGCGCAGCGCATGGCCGCCATCGCAGGGGAATCGCTCGAAGATCTCGGCCGCGCCATCTTCTCCCCCTCGGCTTCGCGCGAGACCGATCCCAAAAAGCTTCTGCTTTCCGATTTCAAGCATTTCGAGATCGAGGGGCACAAGCTCGGCATCGGACAGATCAGCTGCATCGATTCGGCGGAGCTTCTGAAGCGCAGAGACGCGTTTTTGGAGGTCATGGAACAGGTGCGCGCCGAACGCGCGTTCGATATGCTGCTTCTGATGCTGACCGACGTCTTAAAGGAAGGCACGGTCCTGCTCTGCTGCGGCGGGCAGGAAACGGTGGAGGAAGCGTTCAACGTCAAGGTTGTTGACCATACCGCATTCTTGCCCGGCGTTCTGTCCCGGAAAAAGCAGATCGTCCCGGCGTTATCGATTCTTTGGGGGTAAAAACATGGAAATTCGTATTGACGGCAATCCCGTACAGGTTCAGACGGGCGAAAGCCTGCTTTCAATGGTGAGACGGCTCGGTCTGGATACCGACAGTCTGAAAACACGCCCGATCGCGGCGGACATCGGCGGCGAGATATTTACGCTCAACTACGTTCCTATGCGGCAGAAGGAGCAGGGCGAACTGCCTGCCGATCCCGCGCCGGACAAGGAGCAAACCGAAGCGCCGACAACCCTGCGGATGCGCAAAGCGATCCGCAAAGGCGGCGGTGATATCACGCTGATCCGCTATCCCGAAACGCGCGGCAAGGCGATCTACGAGCGCACGCTGCTGTATGTGTTCTTCCTTGCGATGCGCGAGCTGTTCCCGGATTACAAATCAAAGGTGAACTATGCGATCGGCGCGGGCATCGATATCTCGGTGGAAACGCCGAACCTGCCCTTCTCCGCCGAGGACGTGGAGGTTGTGCGCGCAAAGATGCGCGCAATCGTCGAAGCGGACTATCCGCTGGTCCGCAAGCGTCTGGACATTGCCGATGCGATCCGCTACTTTGAAGAGGACGGACAGCAGGACAAGGTGCGTCTTTTGAAATGGCGGCGCTTCACATATTTTGACGTCTACATTCACGACGACTACGCCGACTATTTCTACGGCGAGATGTGTCCTTCGACCGGCTACGCGAAGGTGTTCGATCTGCAGCACCGCAACGGCGGCCTGTTTTTGCTGCGTCCTTCGACGCAGGACGCGGACGTGGCGACGCGCTACGTCTATCAGCCCAATCTCCGCAAGGCGTTTGCGACGACCGACCGCTGGACCGATCTGATGCATTGCCGCTGCGTGGCCGATCTGAACGCCATGGTCGAGAACGGCACGGTGCGCGAGCTGATCCGCGTCAACGAAGCGCTGCATGAACGCCGCTTTGCGGAAATCGCAACCGAGATCGTCAACCGTGGCACGCGCGCCGTTCTGATCGCAGGGCCTTCGAGCTCCGGCAAAACGACCAGCGCAAACCGTGTGGCGACGCAGCTTCGCGTGCTCGGCAAGACGCCGATCCTGTTGTCGCTTGACGATTACTACATCGACCGCTCGCTCGTCAAGCCCGACGAAAACGGCGAGATCGACTACGAGCACATCAACATGATCGATGTGCCGCAGTTCAATACCGACCTTGAAGCGCTGCTCGAGGGCAAAACCGTGGAAATCCCGCACTTCGATTTCGCAACCGGCTCGCGTCAGATGCTCGGGCATGTCGTGCGTTTGCAGGAGAATGCGATCCTCATCATCGAGGGGCTGCATGCCTTAAACCCGATGCTTCTGACGCCGCGCATCGACAAGCGGCTGATCTTCAAACTCTATGTGTCGGCGCTCGCGACGCTGAACCTCGACGACCACAACCGCATTCCGACGACCGACGTGCGGCTTCTCCGGCGCATGATGCGCGATTACGAGACGCGCGGCGCAACCATCGAGCGTACGCTCGGCATGTGGGAAAGCGTCAAGCGCGGCGAGCAGCGCTGGATCTTCCCGTATCAGGAGAGCGCGGACGAGATCATGAACACGACGCTTGTCTATGAACTGGCGGTTCTCAAAAAGCACCTCTATCCGCTGCTGCGCGCCGTCGAGTCCACGAGCCCGTGCTACGACGAGGTGATCAATACGGTCAAGTTCCTGAACTACATTCAGGACGCCGCCGTGGAGGACGAGATCCCGCCCACAAGCATCCTGCGGGAATTCGTCGGCGGCAACGCGTTTTACAGATGAGCGTTGCCAGATTGGTTTTGATGTGATTTTGGAGGTTTCATGCGAAACATACTCGGAAAACTCAGCGTGATCGTCGCCGTCCTGCTGCTGCTGTTTACGGTGGCGTTCATGTCCGTCTCGCTGGTACTGCGGGACAGCGATTATATTGAAGAACAGTTTCAGGAACAGAACGTCAGCGAACTGATGGGCATGAGCACGCCCGATCTCTCCGCTGCGACGGACGTGCTGCTGACCTACATGCGCGGCGAACGCGAAAACATCCGCTTCGGCGCAAAGGTCAACGGTGCAGAGCTCGACAATATCTTCTGCCACGAAAAGGAAGTCGTGCATATGGCCGAGGTGCAGTCGCTGTGGCTCGGGCTCGCGTCCTTTGCGCAGT
>CALFIV010000414.1 GCA_937877295.1 uncultured Clostridia bacterium | reverse complement strand
GGTCGATCCCGACCGCGTTTTCGGTGTGCCTGCCCAAAGATCGGGGCGTTTCAAACGATTTGTAAAATAAGCATGAAAGTTTGCGAAAAGCCGTGACCGGTACGGCTTTGTTGTGTTATGATACAATCAGCGAAGAATACGAAGGAGCATACGATGAAAAAGAGTCTTGCATGGGCGCTTGCGCTTTTATTCCTGCTCGCGGTCGGGTGTCAGGCAAAGACCTTGCCCGACGCGGAGCTTCCGGCCGATACGCCGCAGGCAACGGCCGAACCGACGGCAGAGCCGACCGCAGAGCCGACCGAAGAACCGCAGCCGACGGAAGCGCCGGAGGAAGATCCGGCATGGCGAACGGTGCAGCTTGAACTGGAAACCGACGAATACGGACATGAGTTTGTGACCGTTCATGCGGACGTTGCGGTCGGAGTAACGCTTCGGATCGAACAGCCGGGTCTGTCCGATTATCTCTACAAAAACGAAACCGAAACGGTCAATTCGCGCAGAGTACACATCCCGTCGGAGGTGTTCTTCCCGAACACGCCGCTGGAACGCGCGGAATATGAGATTTTGCCGCACATCACATTCACCACGGCGCTCGGAACGGAATACGAGGCGGTCTGTACACCCTATACGTATACGTTTCCGACGATCACGATCGAGCTCCAAAGCAGAGCCGAGGACGGCGAAAACACGTTCCGCGCAAAACGGGACGGCACGTTCGAGCTGCGCGGAACGGTCAGCGAGCCCGATGCGGAGCTGCTCGTCAACGGCACGGATGCAATCGAGACGAAGGACGGAGCATTCCGGGTCATACTGAAGGCCGGCGAAACGGAAGCTGCCGAGTACACGATCACCGCGGCCAAAAACAACTGTGTGACGTGCAGTGTAACCGTAAAGATTGCGCCGCACTGAGTGCGAACCTTGACAAGTCCGAACAGACCATGATACGATCGAATCCTATGAAAACACGGGCAAAAAAAGCGATACCGATCCTGCTGTGCGCGGCGATGCTGCTGACGCTCGGCTGCGGCTGGGACAGCACGCCGACGTATGTGATTGCGACGCCGACGCCCGACGCCACGGTGAATGCGCGGTGGACCGAACCGCCCGCGCCGGACATGACGCCGACAGACGAAACGCCGACGCCGGATGCGACGCAGTCCGATGAAACGCCCGATGCAAACGCAACCGCCGACGCGCAGGCGACGCCCAAGCCGGGCGAGACTACGAACCCGAGCGTCACGCCGACGCCCGATCCGTATCTGATCGGCCGATGGGAATTCAAGCGCGCGCGCTATAAAGGCAAGGAAGGTCCTGCCTCCGACATGAACGTGGTCATCCGGGTGCGCCTGTTCGACAACGGCAGCGCGGAGATAAACATGTACGAAAAGAGAACAAC
>CALFIV010000413.1 GCA_937877295.1 uncultured Clostridia bacterium | reverse complement strand
ATGATCACGGCGCTCGCCTCGGATTACTGGAGTGTCTATTACCTTGATCTGGACACGGATGACGGTGTGTGCTATCAGGAGCATGATGATATTGACGGGGGCTTCAGGATCGGTGACCGTTTCAAATATCTGGCCTCCGTGACCGCCTATGCCAGGCAGAATATCAAGGAGGAATACCTCGAGGAGTTTTTGCGCTTCGTCCAGCCTGATAACGTAAAGGCCAGGCTGATGGAACAGCGCGTCATCGCATACCGCTATCTGGCGGTCGCGGGCACCGGCAAAAACGGCAAGATCGAGTACAGCGATCATGTGCGCTTCCTCGACGATGAGCGCGTTTACGCTATCAAGGCGTACGCGAACGGTCTGCCGATGGATAATGCAGCATTCCTGCTGCTCGACATCTCCAACCTTGCGCAGCTCGCATACAAGGTCACCGCGGTCGATGCAAGGACGCCGAGCTCTGATGCGACGCTTGCAAGTCTGAAGATCGGCGCGCTGACGCTGTCGCCGACGTTCACAGCCGAAACGACTTCGTACACCGCGACCACGACCAACAGCAAGAACAAGATCGATGTCGTTCCGGCTGACGCAGGCGCATCCGTCGTGATCTTGCTCAACGGTGAGATCGTTCCGAACAGTTCCGACCTGACGTGGAGCAGCGCGAACAGCGGCGTCAATACCGTGGTCGTGACCGTAACCGCCGAAGACGGTACCACGCAGAATGCGTACACCGTCACCGTGACGAAGTCGTAACATGAGCGGGCAGGCACAAACGATCCTTGCGGACGTCAAAAACCATCTCCAGATAACCTGGGAGGATCAAGCGACCGATCAGAGGATCGGAAGCTACATCGATAGCGGGATCGCGTACCTGGATGACAAAAGAGGAGCAGATGCGGATTACACCGTCCCCGGTTATCCGCGGACGCTCCTCTTTGAATATGTCCGGTATGCGCGTGACGATGCGCTTGACGTCTTCGAAATCAATTATCAAAGTCTGATCCTTGCGATGAGACAGCAGAGGCAGGTGTCGGAATATGCGGAAAATTCCGTTTCGACCGAGGAGTGATAAACAGATCTCGCAGACATTCATTGACGGATTCGTGAAGCTCTATTCCGTACAGGACACCGCGGAGATCGGCCGCATGCCGGTTAAGCGTGAGACGCTTGTCGTGCAACTCGATTATGAAAACCGCTCTGTCGGATCGTCGCAGTTCTATCAAGCCGCGCAAGCGCAGATCAAAATCGAGAAAGTGATCCGGGTGCAGCGTCATCCAGGCATCGATACAAAGATGACAGCGGAGCTCGAAGACGGAACGAAATACGACGTCGCCCGCGTGCAGCTGATCACGGATTGTCACCCGGCGTCTCTCGATCTGACGCTGACCGAATACTCGCAGGCGGAAGATCAAACCGAGGAACAGGAGGACGATTAACTGTGTCAAGATGGGATGAAAAAATCATCGCCGCGCACACGCAGGTCACGGACAACGTCAGCCATTATGAGCGGCTGAAAGGTAGCCGGTATTTCGTCTGGCAAGAAGAAGGCAGAACCGACTATGTGAACGACAACGGGCAGCACACGGAGAAGACGGTCCACGGATCGACGGATCTGTATACAAAAACAGAGTTCGATCCGTGGGCGGACGAAATCGAGGACGCCTTCGGCGCGCTGGAGGGCGTGGAGCAGTTCTGCGTAC
>CALFIV010000412.1 GCA_937877295.1 uncultured Clostridia bacterium | reverse complement strand
CAAATCAAGCTTGCTTGAAAAAGGATTTTGACCTTTTGCCCCATAACCAAAGAAAAAGAAAGGAATTCGGTGATATTTTATGAAGAAAATCATTCAAACAGACAAGGCGCCCGCCGCCATCGGACCGTATTCGCAGGCCATTCAGGCAGGCGGGCTGATATTTGTTTCCGGACAGATTCCCGTGGATCCGGAAACAGGCGCCTTCGCGGGCGAAACAATCGAAGACCAGACCGAGCAGAGCTTAAAGAATCTGAAAGCGATTCTGGAAGCGGCCGGCAGCGGTCTGGACAAAGTCGTCAAGACGACGGTCTTTCTGGCGGACATGAACGATTTTGCCGCCATGAACGCGGTCTATCAGGAAGCGTTCGGCACGGAAAACTGTCCGGCGCGCGCCGCAATCGAGGTGCGGCGGCTGCCGAAGGACGCTTTGGTCGAGATCGAAGCGATCGCGCTGCAATCAGACGGATCGCTTCTTTGACGTCACGGCCGTCGGCGAGCTTCGTTGACCGAACAGCGGTTTTATATTTTCGGAATCCATAGACGCGGCGGATGTTCGGTAGTATAATATTGGAAATCGAATCGGAGGACTGTATGGAATTACGGGATCAAAACGGCCTGACGGAGCAGGAAGCGATTGCCGCGTTCCGCCGCGGAAACTATCCGCATCCGTATCTGACGGCAGATCTTGTCCTGTTCTCACAAGCGTCGGACCGTGTGCTGCTGGTCCGGCGAAACGGACATCCGTTTCTCGGCCGGTGGGCGATTCCCGGCGGGTTTGTAAACCCGGATGAATCGACGTTGGACGCCGCGCTGCGCGAGCTTGCGGAGGAAACCGGCGTTGCTCAGCCGGACGCATCGGCGATCCGGGAGATCGGTCTGTTTTCGAAGCCCGGCCGCGACCCGCGCGGATGGATCGTTTCGGATGCATTCGTATCGTGTGTCGATGAACGCGTCACAAGCGTGCACGCAGGCGACGACGCCTCCGACGCGCTGTGGTTTTCGATCGAACCGGCCGCTGACGGCATGCTGCATTTGCGGCACAAGGAACTGTTTCTGACCGCGGACGATCTCGCGTTTGATCACGCCGAGATTCTGCGCCGCGCATTGCTCATCAAATCCGAACGGGAGGAACGCACATGTATCGCATCGCAACCAAAACAGAATTGAACCCGACCGTGACGCAGATGGAGATCGAAGCGCCGCTGGTGGCGAACAAAGC
>CALFIV010000411.1 GCA_937877295.1 uncultured Clostridia bacterium | reverse complement strand
TAATTGCTGCGTTTTTTGGACGTCTCGGACATGGTGTTAGTATAACACTGGCAGGCGCCATCGCAGCGCCCATGTTATTCATGTCTGTGATACCGAGGTCAACCACGCGTCCGATCGTTGCGGCGGTCACGACAATGTGCGAAAAGACGGGAAGGGGCGTCTCTGTATCCGAAAGCAGCAAAGCGCCTGCGCCGGTCACCGTGCGCTGTGCAGTCGGCGGAGCGGTCGTACCCATCTCCAGAGGATAGCGATACTGTCGCTCCGCGGACGAAAAGTGGCTGCTCGCACAGCAGAGCACAGGCGAAGCGTAGCCGCCGTCCACAAGAATACTGCCCAAAAGAAGCGATTCGGCCATCGTTGAGCAAGCGCCGTACAGACCGAGATAGGGAATGCCGAGATCGCGGGCGGCATAGTTTGCCGTGATGATCTGATTCAGAAGATCGCCCGCCAGCATGGCGCGTACGTGAGAAATACGCAGTCCCGCTTTTTCCGCCGCGTGCGTCGCAGCGGTGCGGAACATCTTGCATTCCGCCTTTTCGAAGGTATCTTCGCCGAACTTATCATCGTCCAGCGCGAAGTCAAACCGCCCTGCAAAGCTGCCTTCGTTCTCATTCTTGGCCACCACCGACGCTGAGCTCACCACACGCGGTTCGCTTCGAAACAGCAGCGTCCGTTCTCCGATTTGTCTGTTCATGCAGAATCCTCCTTTTTTCGTTGAGTATGCCCGAATCGTAAAAGAAAATGCGCGGCTCAGGTTCGTAGCATGAAATTCATCGTTTCGCCGCAATTCTGTTACATCTGCGTGTTATCATATCAATACACAAATCCGGAGATCGGCAATGGAACAGTTCAATCAACAAAAGAAAAAAGCAAAGCAACCGTTTACCGTCCTGCATGCGCTGGGCCTGATCCTGATTGTCTGCATGGCGCTCGCCGTATGGTTCGGCGTACATCCGCGCTATCGATTCCTTTCCGTTGGGATGCTTGCGCTCGGAGCGCTTGCAGTTTGGAAACGGAATTGGATGTTGTGGATCGTGATTGCCGTACAGCTCGGCTTTGTGGCGTTTCTGTGGACGTTTCCGCAGGCAGGATATCGGATCGTATCCGCGATCCCGCTTTTGCTCGTTGCAATGCTGTTGGTGTTTCGCTTCTGCAAGAAACCGGTCAAAATCATAGCAGCGATCGTTCTGATCGCAGGCGTCGGCGCGCTTGCATCGGTTGAGATCCCGATCGTCAAGGCAGCGGTCGAAAAACCGGAACCGGATGCGGACTATATCATCGTGCTCGGCGCGGCGGTCTACGGCGAGACGCCTTCGATTACCCTGCAGAACCGCCTTGAAGGCGCTGTCCGGTATCTCACCGACAATCCGAAAACGAAAGCTGTCGTGAGCGGCGGACAGGGAGAAGGCGAAGCGATCTCCGAAGCGGAATGCATGCGCCGGTATCTGACTGAGGCGGATATCGACCTGAGCCGGATTCTCATGGAGGACCGATCGACCTCCACAATGGAGAATCTCACTTTTTCCAAAGCGGTCATCGAGGCGGACGGCGGAGGTGTCGATCATGTTGTGATCGTATCAAGCGGATACCATCTCTACCGTGCGGAAAAGATGGCGTCGCAGCTTGGAATGCATGCTTCAGGCGCTGCCGGCGAGGACGGATACCCGATCTATATGCTCGGTATGTACCTCCGGGAAGCGCTCGCCGTCGCGAAGCTTTGGGTGCTTGGCGCATAGAGACGGTACAAGAAAATAATGCTGCCAAAATTGCCTGCAGTGTTGAAACTGCAGGCGCTTTGTGTTAAGATGAGAAAAAATACACAGGGGGGGACTCTATGAACCTGAATCATGTCACCGACAGTGTGCTGTATGTCGGCGTCAACGATCATTCGATCGATCTGTTTGAAGGCCAGTATGTCGTACCGAACGGCATGGCGTATAATTCCTATGTTGTGATGGACCGGAAGATTGCAGTCTTCGATACGGTCGATGCCCGCTTCAAGCATGAATGGCTCGACAATCTCGAAAATGCATTTGCGGGCCGTACCCCGGATTATCTGATCGTGCAGCACATGGAGCCCGATCACTCGGCGAACATCATGACCTTTGCCGGCCAGTACCCGAACGCAAAGATCGTTGCGTCCGCAAAGGCGTTCACGATGATGCAGAACTTTTTCGGCACCGACTTTGCGGATCGCCGCATCGTGGTCGGTGAGGGCGATACGCTCGAGCTCGGCGAACACACGCTGACGTTTGTCACGGCGCCGATGGTGCACTGGCCCGAGGTTCTGATGACCTATGATGCCAAGGACAAGATCCTGTTCTCGGCGGACGGCTTCGGCAAGTTCGGCGCGCTGGACGTCGAAGAGGATTGGGCATGCGAAGCACGGCGCTATTACTTCGGCATCGTCGGCAAGTACGGCGCGCAGGTGCAGGCGGTCCTCAAAAAGGCGGCGAACCTCGACATTTCCGTGATCTGCCCGCTGCACGGTCCGGTTTTGAAGGAAAACCTCGGATATTACCTCAATCTCTACAACACATGGTCGAGCTACGGCGTCGAATCCAAAGGCGTGTTCATCGCCTATACGTCGGTCTACGGCAACACGAAAAAGGCAGTCGAGCTGCTTGCCGATAAGCTCAAGGCCAAGGGCTGCCCGAAGGTAAGCGTTGCCGATCTCGCGCGCGAGGACATGGCGGAGGCGGTGGAGGATGCGTTCCGCTACGGAAAGCTGGTCATTGCGTCCACAACCTACAACGCCGACGTCTTCCCGTTCATGCGCACGTTCCTCGAGCACCTCGTCGAGCGCGGTTATAAGAATCGCACGATCGGCGTCATCGAAAACGGCAGCTGGGCGCCGATGGCGGCAAAGACCATGAAGGCGATCTT
>CALFIV010000410.1 GCA_937877295.1 uncultured Clostridia bacterium | reverse complement strand
TAAACGTATTGGTGGTGATGATGTCTGCGCCAGCCTTCAGATATCTGCGATGGATTTCCGTGATAACATCAGGGTGCGTCAGATTCAGCTCGTCCGAATTGCCCGTCTTGCCCGCCGCAAGACCGACCGCCGGACCGGACGCCTCGAGCTTCGCGTAGGGGTAATTTGCAAGCAGCGCATCCCATTCGGGCGTGTTCGCCGTGAAGATCGGGTTGTTGTCCGTCGGAAGATCCAAGCCCCAGCCGTCACAGATGAGCAGCAAAACCTTGCCCGCGTGCGCAAAGCGGAACAGCGGCGAACCGGTCATTTCCTCGGGCTGAGGGAGTCCCATCGCCGAGAGCACGGTGGGCGCGACGTCGCAGAGCTTGCCGTCGAGCTTGAGCTGTTCCGTGCCGTCGCCCAATGCAATGCAGGCGACGAGGTTCGTCGTGTGCGATACGTGCGGCTTGCCCTCCGGCGTATGCAGGATTTCAATGTTGCCGTGGTCCGCGGTGACAAGTACAGTGTACCCCAAATCCCGCGCATACGCAACCGTTTTTCCGACATATTTGCTGATTGCTTCCGCAGCGACCGGCTTTGCGGCGTCCGACGAGGTATGTCCGATGACGTCGCCGTTGGCAAAGTTCGTGACAATGAAGTCATAGCCCTTGTCGAGACCTTTGCACAGGGTGTCGTAGACCTCCGGCAGCTTCAGCTCCGGCACGGTGTCGAACGGCACGCCCTTGGGGGAGGGGATGCGGAAATCGTCCTCGCCGTCAAACGGCTTTTGGTTGCCGCCGTTGAAGAAGAACGTTACGTGCGCAAACTTCTCGCTCTCCGCAAGGTGCATCTGTGTCTTGCCGTTCTCAGCAAGCACCTGTGCCAGCGTCTTTTGAACCTTTGAGGGCGCAAACGCGATCGGAAGGTACGTATAACGCTCGCTGTACATCGTGAGAATGACAAAATCCAAGGGATCGAGCATTTTGCGCGCGAAGCCTTTGAAATCGGGATCGGTGAACGCGTCGGTCAGCTCGGTTTCGCGCTCGCCTCTGCGGCAGCAGAAGATCACGCCGTCGCCGGGTTTTACAAGACCGACCGCTTTTTTGTCGCGATCATAGAGGTTCATCGGCTCGAAATGGTACTCATTTGCGCCGCTCTCATAGAGCTTTTCGACGGCGCGCGCAAGCGCTTCGCCGCCGTTGTGTTGATATGCTGTCATGATCGGTTTCTCCTTTTCAATGTATACGGGGTGCCGGATCTTCGGCGGTTTCGGGACAGAATTTGCCGTCGCCGGGGAAGATCTGCAAAAGCTCGTCAAAGTGATGGATGATGCAGTCCGGACGGTTCTCCTCGGTGAGCTTGAATTCGAGCCCGCCGGGGTATTCCGCGCCGACCGTTCCGGCAAAGTTCGACTGCTTCGCGCCGACGATGTCACGCTTCAGATTGTCGCCGACAAAGCAGCTTTCCTCCGGACGCACGCCGGCGTCGGAAAGCGCGAGAAAATAGATCGCGGGATGGGGCTTTCTTAGCATCGTCACAGAGCTTTGCTGCACCGTGCAGAACAGATCGCGGATACCGTCGCGATCGAGCCACTCGTCGATCTCGATCGTGCCGATCAGATCGCTGATGATGCCGACTTTGTAACCGCGGTTTCTGAGCTCCTTGACGGTCTCAATGCCTTGATCTACGACGACGCGTTCGCCCTTGGCTCTGCGGAAGCAGTAGGTCAGCTCCTTGGCGGCCGCTTCGATCTTCTCGTGATCCCATTCGGGCACGAGCCAGCGCGTCCAGAGCATCGTTTCCGGCGCTTCGCACATATATTTCAGCGCCCATTCGCGGTAGCCGTCATAGCGCTTGTTCAGAAAATCGTAGAACGTGTCGGGATCCATATCCGTGCCGCACAGCTCCTTGATGCGCGTGCGCGCTTCGAGGATGAACGGGCGGTTGTCCTCGTCGACGACGCGGAACGTGCCGCCGAGATCCAGAAAGATGGCTTTGATGTTTTCGCGCATGTCTAAACCCTCCGTACCTTGTCCCACGCGACGTGCGGCGCTTTGGGGAAGATTTCCTTAAGTTCGTTGAAATCGAAGATGACCGCGTCAGGACGGTTCTCGTCGGTAATCTTCTCCTTGGCGAGCTTCTCCGGCGTGGTGTAGAGAATGAACATGCCGTAGCCCGCAAGGCGCGTGCCTTCGACGTCGCGGTTCAGGTTGTCGCCGATGTAGACACAGCGCTCCGGCTTAACGCCCAAGAGCTCGCAGGCCTTGTTGGAGATCGCGGGGTCGGGCTTTCTAATGCCCTCGACGCAGGAAAGCAGCACTGCGCCGAAATATTGCTCGAGGCCGTCCGCCTTGAGCCAGCGCGGGATCTCCTGCGAGGTCACGAGGTTTGAGATGATGCCGAGCTTGTAGCCGTTCGCGTAGAGGTCCTTGATCGACTGCGCGCCGTTGGGCGCCACCACGCGGCGGCCGTCCTTGTTGCGGTACTCGATGGTCAGCTCGATCGCGTTCTTTTTGATCAGCTCGCGGTCGTATTCGGGCGTAAGCCACTTGGTCCAAAGCTCCTCTTCGGGGGCTTCCTTCATCGTCTCGAAGCACCATTTGCGATAGCCCGCATAGCGGTAATCGAGGAACTTGCAGAACTCGTCCGGGTCGCCGGTCTCGCCGCACATCTCGGCGATCTTGCGCCGCGCTTCGGCTTCGAA
>CALFIV010000409.1 GCA_937877295.1 uncultured Clostridia bacterium | reverse complement strand
CTCTTTCCCTACACGACGCTCTTCCGATCTAGCTCGCCATGCGCTTCTCCTTTCGGCGTTTCAGCCGATCAAGTAATGATAGTCGTTCAGCACCGCTTCGATCAATGCCTTTGCGTCCGGGTCGATTGCGTCATGATCAAGATCGACCGTCTGCACATCGGCAAGCCGCAGCTTGACAATGCGATCTCCGATCGGCAGAAAGCCCTTGTTCTCTGAACCGTCGAATTCGGCTTCGGTGGCGAACAGCGTAAACTTCTCTTTGTACGGTCTGGAATCGTACGGACAGAACACGAGGCAGTTGCCGCACTCGTTGCACATGCGATCCACATGCAGAATCTGCGGCATCGCTTTGCCCAGCACGCGAATTGCGACGTTTGCTCGATTCGGGCATACCTGCACGCAGCATTCGCAGACCGTGCCGCAGTTGAGACAGCGTTTGCGTTCCTTCTCCGCCTGTTCGTAATCCCTCAGAATGCCCTGCATATCAAAGCATGCCTGCTCCGTTGTATCGCCGCAGGCGCAGACCGCATAGGCATATGTTCCGACAATCGCATCCGCGACCTTTCGCGCGTCAGCAATGCCCTCGACGACCGTTGCCGGTCCGCGATTGCAGTCGCCGACCACATAGACATGCGCGCGCGACGTCATAAGATTTGCGTCGGTTCTGACCTTGCCGCGCTCGGTCAGTTCGATCCCATTTTGTGTGAACAGCTCCGTTTCAATCTTTTCGCCGACCGCAGCGATCAGCGTATCGCACGGGAGCTTGACGGTTTCGCCCGTTTCAACCGGTGAGCGGCGTCCGGATGCATCGGGTTCGCCGAGCTTCATGACGCTGCAGAGCAGCGTTCCGTTTTCGAATGCGACGGGTGTAAGAAGCTCACAGAACTCCACCCCGTCCTCTTTTGCCAGCGCGAGCTCTTCCTCGTCTGCCGGCATATACCGCGCGGTGCGGCGATAAACCAGACGAACGTGCTTGACGCCTTTGGTCCGCTTTGCGACGCGCGCCGCGTCCATTGCGGTATTGCCGCCGCCGATGACGATAACGTTCTCGCCGATATCGCCGAGCGTTCCCGCCTTGCTCTCTTCGAGGAAACGAATGACGTTCACGGCTTCGCCTTTCGCAAGCTGCATCCTTCCCTCCGCCCATGCGCCGACGGCATAGACGAGATCGGTATAGCCTTCTGCAAACAGGCTGTTTGCATCCGGCGCAGCCGTGTTCGTGCAGATTTTGACGCCCATCGCGGAAAGGAGCTTTTCGTCATTGTCGATCATCTCCGATCCGATGCGGAATTCCGGGATCACATAGCGCACGATGCCGCCCAAGGCTTCGCGCTTTTCAAACAGCGTGACCTCCGCCCCCTGACGGCTCAGGAAGAATGCCGCGGCCATGCCGGCCGGACCGCCGCCGATGACAGCGACCTTTTTGCCGTTCGGTGCTGCGGGTTTCAGTTCGTTCAGAAGCGTGTCAAATCCGTTCTGCGCAGCGGTGAGCTTGGCTCTGCGGATGCGGATCGATTCTTCATAGAAGCTGCGCGTGCACTTGTCGGCGCAATGGTGCGGACAGATCGTCCCGGTGATAAACGGCAGCGGGTTCTTTTCGACGATCAGACGAAGCGCTGCGTCATACTTGCCCTTGCCCACCATCTCGACATACTGCGGAATATCCTGTCCGATCGGGCAGCCGTGCGTACACGGTGCGGTGAAGCAATCGAACAGCGGAACTTTTTCTTCCAGTTTGCGTTTGGGCTGGGGCTTGGTCGGCTTTGTGTTGCGCACCGATGCCCGCGCCTGTTTTGAAAGCAGTGCAACCTTGCCGACCTTGACACCGGTAAACGGTTCGTACGGAATGGCGTCGATGATCTTCCCTGAAGAGAGATCGATCAGAATGATGTTGCTGTGTTTTCCCATGATTTCCACCGTGAGGCGGTGGTTGACAGCGAACCCCAGTTCGTTTACCGCGTCCGTATCGATCTCTACAATTC
>CALFIV010000408.1 GCA_937877295.1 uncultured Clostridia bacterium | reverse complement strand
GTTCTTTGTTCAACACTTGCAAACGCAGGCGCTGCAGTTTCATCAACATGCTGCAAAACGGTCTTATCGACAAGATCATCCGTAAAAATGGCATGTCCGATCAACGCCGCAACCGGCAGCACAAGTATCCATGAAAAGATCAGCAAAAGCCAAGATCCGAATGCTTGCCTTGCTTCTTGCCTGCGTCTTTGATATCTGCTTCGATAATGGCTCATATTGCACCTCCGCTATAACATATGCGGGGTGCAGGTATTTATCGCAATAATTTTTCAAGTTCAGAATAGTTGTCACCAAACAGCATACGGTTGATTCCGTCCGACAGTACGCGGGACGCGTCCTTAACCATCGCGTCTACGTCCTTGGGTGTTACAATCAAATCGGATAATTTCTCCCGATCGTTCACGCAGGAACAGCCCGCGCTTTCCAAAATTGCTTCTGCGCTGACTACCATCGGCACGCCGATCGCTACGACCGGGACTTCAAGCGTGTCCTTACTGAGAATGGTTCGAAAGTTTCCGACGCCGGCGCCGGGCGCGATACCGCTGTCATTGCATTGAATCACGCAGCCGATATGATCCATGCGTGAAGCCGCAAGCGAATCAATCAGGATCAGAACATCCGGTTTGATCTGTTTTGCCAAGGCAGATACAACCTCTACTGTTTCCATGCCGGTTACGCCGAGAACATTTGCGCAAAATGCGGAAACAACAGGCGTATCGGACGGCAGCAGATCCTGCATGTGCATATGGATATGACGCGTTACAAATACATTTTCCGCGGTTTTTGTGCCGAGCGCATCTGCGGCGATATAACGGTTTCCAAGCCCAACGATCAAAACATTGTTGAGGTGTTTTGCAAGGCGGTGCAATTCCTTAGCAAGTAAACGAGAAATTCTGCTTCGCTGCTCCCGATCCATCATCATCTCCATTGACGTCGTCATGGAAATATACTGTCCGATCGGTTTATCAAGACGTGCCGCCGCTTCATCGGTCAGTATTTCGATGCGAAGGATTTCGATTCCATCCTCGTATTCGGTATACTCGCGTACCCCGCTGACGTCTGTTACATGCTGTCTGGATTCCTTTGCAAGATCGGTTCTCATATGCGTCTCCGTAAAAAACTCGGCATTCAGCCGAGTCTTAGTTTGCCCGATGTTCACAGCATAATACAGATCATCCCGTTACAACCGTCGTTTGCAATTTTTTGAACTGCGCCTTGCAGTTTGATGCGCACCTGATCATTCATGCTTGTTCCCTTTGTTTGCAAGCTTTCTAGGATCAGATCATGCAGCGTTTTTCCAAAAATGCTGGTTTCCATGTATCCTTCCTCGCCGTCCTGAGATTCCTGCATGTATTGCATAAAATCCTGACATTGCTGTTCCGTTCCGATCATGGGCTGGATTTCGCTGTTCAGATCAACACGAATGAGGTGTAAACCGCTCGCCTTTGCCGACATGCGCACGCCGTATTTCGAACCGATATGAACGATTTCCGGATCGCTCACTTCGATCTGCGCTTCATCCGGTTCTACAATGCCGTAACCGGTTCGCGCCGCCTCAGAAAGCGCGTCTGACAGATGATCGTATGCTTGTTTCGCATGAACAAAATCAGTGATGGCGGACATAAGCTCGTAATCGTTCTGAATGGATGTACCGCAGGTTTGGCTGAGGATCGAATAGAAAACACCTTCCTTCGTCTGCAAGGTTACCGACGCTTTACCGGTTGCAAGGTCGACGTTCTGAACGGATACGTTTGAAAATGCTTCCA
>CALFIV010000407.1 GCA_937877295.1 uncultured Clostridia bacterium | reverse complement strand
TGGATTCCGACGAGCCGGTTCTCCTGCAGGGCGTGATCGACGCATGCTTTGTCGAAGACGGCGCCTGGGTTCTGCTCGACTATAAGACCGACCGGGTGGAGGGCGATCCGCAGGTATACGCGCAAAAGCATGCGCGGCAGACAGCGCTGTATGGCGTGGTTCTGGAAAAACTGACCGGTATGCCGGTGAAGGAACGCTATATTGTGCTGCTCGGCGCAAACGCGGAGGTGTCCGTATGAGCCGCGTTTATCCCGAAGCGTTTCTTGAACGCATGCAAGCGATGCTGAAAAGCGACTTTGCGGCGTTTTCCGACGCGCTTCAGCAGCCGCCCAAAAAGGCGTTTCGCATCAATCCATGCAAAACAGACCGCGCGGAGCTTTCCGCGCTTTTGGGCATTCCGCTTCCGGTCTTGCAGGAGAATCCGGACGGTGCGCCAGTTTCGGAGGCGTTTTCGCCGAACGCAACGCCGCTGCATGCCGCGGGACTTTTTTACATGCAGGAGGCGTGCGCGCAAGCGCCCGTAGCCGCGCTGACCCTTCCGTCTTCGCCCGTGGTGCTCGATCTGTGCGCCGCACCCGGCGGCAAGAGCGCGCAGCTGCTTTCGAAACTGGACGGCGGCGTCCTCTTCTCGAACGAGATCGTTCCGTCGCGTGCAAGCGTGCTCGCGGGAAATCTGGAGCGCATGGGCGCAACCCGCGCAGTCGTTACCGCAAGTGAACCGCATCCGCTGTGTCAAACGCTCAAGGGCTTATGCGACGCGGTGGTCGTCGACGCGCCGTGCGCCGGTGAAGCGATGTTCCGCAAAGATCCGAACGCCGTCGCCGAATGGTCGCCCGCGCATGTGGAAGCCTGTGCCGTGCGGCAGCGCGCGATTCTTGAGGACGCAGCGGTCGCCGTCAAACCCGGCGGACAGTTGTTGTACGCAACCTGTTCCTTCTCTCCGCAGGAGAATGAACAGACGGCGGAGCGATTCCTTGCGCTGCATCCCGATTTTACCTGCGTGCGTATGCAGCGGCTCTATCCGCACACAAGCAACGGCGAAGGACAGTTTTTTGCCCTGTTTGCGCGCGGCGGCGATTGCGTCCCGACGCCGCTTGTTTTACAAAAATCCGATCGCGTTCCCGCATGGGATTCTTTCAGGCAATCGCTTTCGCCGCTTTCGGGAGCAGTGCGGCTTTTGAAGGACGGACGCGTTCTGCTGCTGCCGCCGCTGCCGACGGCGTTGGACGGTATCCGGCTGGTCCGCGCCGGGCTGCTGCTCGGCGAAGTGAAGGGCAGCCGCTTTGAACCCGCGCACGCGCTGGCGCTTGCGGGCAGAGAATCGCCGTTTTTGCAGCGGATTGAGCTGACCTTCGACGAGGCGATGCGCTATCTCAGAGGCGAAACGATCGCACGCGAAGCGCCGAAGGGCTATTGCGCCGTCACCTATTGCGGACATGCACTGGGCCTCTGTAAGGCGTCGGACGGCATGCTGAAAAACCATTATCCGAAGGGATTAAGGCTGTTCAAATGAAAGGAGAACCCGTGAGAGCAAGCATCTCTTTTACAAAAGAAGCCTTGGAGCGCATCGGCGCTGTGCCGAACCGCGCCTTGGGACAGAATTTCTGCATTGACGGCATGCGGCTCAACGCCTGTGTAGACCGAATGAAGCTTGCGCCGACCGTCATCGAGATCGGACCGGGCTTCGGCGCGCTGACCGAGCTGCTGCTTGCGCGCGGCGCGACCGTCACCGCTGTGGAAAAGGACGAAGCGATGGTGCGGTTTCTCAACGAAACGCTTCCGCACGAACGCCTGACGGTGCTTTGCGGCGACGCTTTGAAGGTTCGGTATGCCGACGTATCCGCGCCGTTTTCGGTTGTAGGGAATCTGCCCTACTATATCACGACGCCGCTGTGCGCCGCGATTTTGAAAGCACTGCCCGAATCGTTCTATGCGATGGTGCAGAAGGAAGCGGCGGACCGCTTCTTTGCCGCGCCGAAGGAGAAAAACTACGGTCCTCTGTCGATCGTAACGCAGCTCTGGTATGACGCCGCGGCGCTTGAGGCGTTCCCTGAAGACTGCTTCTATCCGAACCCGAAGGTCTCCTCCGTCTTTGTCGGCATGACAAAACGCGAAAACACGCCGGATCTGCCGCCCGCGAAGCTCTATACCTTCGCGACGGAGCTGCTCGCCATGCGCCGCAAGACGATCAAAAACAATCTGAAATCCTACGCGAACGCGGATGAGGCGTTAAACGTGCTTTCGATCGCGCCGGATGTGCGCGCCGAGACGCTCCCGCCCGAAACGATCCTCAGATTATGTCAGCTTCTTGCAAACTGAAAAAAGGCTGTTAAGAAAGTCAAACCGCTTGTCATCCTGAGGCATTCAACGCGTAAACATAAGCGAAGCGCATTCGGCGCGCGAGTAACGCGCGACGCGTCAACTTAAGCGAAGCGCATTCGACGCGCGAGTAACGCGCGACGCGTCAACTTAAGCGAAGCGCATTCGACGCGCGAGT
>CALFIV010000406.1 GCA_937877295.1 uncultured Clostridia bacterium | reverse complement strand
AGGACCCGGACGTGCCCAACCGCCTGCCCGCCACCATCACCTTCTATGTCACGGAGGAACAGGCTTTGAAGCTGGCGGAGGTCGAGCAGAACGGAGACATTCACATCGCCTTTCTCGCCCGTGGCGACGCAGCGGATGTGTTCATCCCCCGCGAGGAGCGCGTGCTGGTGGAGGAACCCATCCCCGAAGTCACCCCCGACCCCTCGCCCGCAGCGCCTGCCGAGACCGCGCAGGACGGGGCGGAAGCGCTTTGGGATCGCATCAAGAAAAAGATCATGGAGATGAATCCGATGGTCTACATGTACGCAAAGGATTCGCGCGGCGTGGAATGGAACGGCGAAGTGCTCACGGTGGAGTTTGCGGCATCGCAGGAAAGCAAGATGAACGGGCTGAGCGTTGCGCGAAATCAAAAGGTGGTCAATGACGCAGTCGAAGCGGTGCGGCCCGGTACGGAGCTGAGATTCCGGCTGGGACGCCTGCAGAACGCTAATGAAGAAAAATTAAAAGAGCTGTTCGGCAGCTCGCTCACGATCAAGTAACGGAGGTAACAACATGGCAAAAGGCGGATATCCGAGAGGCGGCATGGGCGGCATGAACATGCAGCAGATGATGATGAAAGCGCAGAAGATGCAGCAGGACATTCAGAAAAAGCAGGAAGAGCTTGAACAAACCGATTTCTCGGCAACGGCCGGCGGCGGCATGGTCACGGTGACGGTGCTCGGCAACAAGACGGTGCAGTCGATCAAGCTTGATCCGGCATGCGTCGATCCCGACGACGTGGAAATGCTTGAGGATCTGATCGTTGCGGGCGTCAACGCGGCGCTGAAGGAAGCGTCCGACACGGTCGATCGCGAAATGGCGAAGATCACCGGCGGCATGGGCCTCGGCTTCTGATATGGCGATCGCATCCATCGAAAAACTGACGACGCAGCTTGCACGGCTTCCGGGCATCGGACATAAGACGGCACAGCGGCTGGCGTATCATCTTCTGAGTACGTCGAAGGAGCAGGCAAACGAGCTTGCCGACGCCATTCATGATGCGCGCGAGAAGGTGCATCCGTGTCCGGTCTGCGGTGCGTACACCGATCAGGAAACCTGCGAGATCTGCCAAGATCCCAAGCGCACGGAGGCGGTTGTGTGCGTCGTCAGCGACGCGCGCGACGTGGTCTCCATGGAAAAAACGCGCGAGTTTTCGGGACACTATCATGTTTTGAACGGCTCGCTCTCGCCGATGAACGGCATCGGCCCGGGCGCGCTGCGTATCAACGCGCTCCTCGAGCGCTGCAAGAGCGGCGAGGTTCAGGAAGTCATCCTTGCAACAAACCCCGATGTGGAGGGGGAAGCGACCGCCGCATACATCGCAAAGCTTCTGAAGCCGCTCGGGATCACGATCTCGCGCATTGCGCACGGCATCCCGATCGGAGGAAATCTGGAATACACCGATGAGGTCACGCTTGCAAAGGCATTGGAGGGACGCAGAATCCTGTCATGACGATACGGCGATTGCTTGCCGTACTGCTGGCGGGACTGCTCCTTGTCGCATGCGGCGCAGAGAACATCACACCGACCGAACGCCCGACCGAAGACCCGACCGCAACGCCGTATGAGACGCCGGTTGTGGAGGTTGTGCCGATCGAAACGCCGGTCGGCATCAAGGCCGAAACGCCCGTTCCCCAAACGCCGCAGCCGCTGCCCACGCCCACGCCTACGCCTGAGCCCACGCCC
>CALFIV010000405.1 GCA_937877295.1 uncultured Clostridia bacterium | reverse complement strand
CCCGCCGGTTCCTACCTCGGACAGACGCTCGCTTCTCTGCCCTATCGCTGGATCATCGTCCCGCTCGGCATGGTGATCGGCTACTTTATCGTCGCGGCAGAGCCTGCGGTCTACGTGTTGATGAAACAGGTAGAAGAGCTCACGAGCGGAGCAATCTCCGGCAAATCGCTGCGGACGTCGCTGTCCATCGGCGTTGCGATATCCATCAGTCTCGCCATGCTGCGCGTGCTGACCGGCATCTCCATCGTGTGGATGCTTGTTCCCGGCTATGGCATTGCGCTGGTGCTTTCGTTCTTTGTTCCGAAGCTGTTTACGGCGATCGCGTTCGACTCCGGCGGCGTCGTGTCCGGTCCGATGACGGCGACGTTTTTGCTGCCGTTTGCAGTCGGCGCGTGTCTGTCGGTCGGCGGCAATGTCGTAACCGACGCGTTCGGCGTAGTGGCGATGGTCGCGATGACGCCGCTCATCACAATCCAGATTCTCGGCCTTGTCTCCGTACTGAAAGCAAAACGGCATACGGAAGTACCTGTCACGCCGACGCCGGAAGACGACTATGCGATTATCGAACTGTAAGGAGGTACGCGCATGAGCAGACTTTATCTGATGTTCTCCGTGCTGAACCGCGCAAAGCTGCCCGATTTTCTGTCGCTGTACAGCGAGCAGGGGCTTGACAGCAACCTCATCATGCTTGCCCACGGCACGGCAAAAAGCGAAGTATTGAGCACATTCGGTCTGGAAAATTCCGAGAAGGCCGTGTGTCTCAGCTTTGTCACCGGTCATGTTTGGGCAGCAGTCAAGGCCGGATTGGAACGAAAAATCCGCATCGACGCACCCGGCATGGGGATCGCATTCACCGTACCGGTATCCAGCGTCGGCGGCAGGCGTGAGCTTGCGTTATTTACGGAAGGTCTGAACTACACACGCAGAGAGGAGGAAACCGAATTGAAAGGAACCAAACAGGAATTGCTGATCGTCATCGGCAATCGCGGATATAGTGAACAGATCATGGATGCAGCACGTGAAGCCGGCGCAACCGGCGGTACGGTGATCCATGCAAACGGCACAGGCAGAAGACGCGCGGAAAAGTTTTTCGGCATAACGCTCTCATCCGAGCGCGAGCTGATCTTTATCGTGAGCGCTACCGAAAATAAGAACGCCATTATGCAGTCGATCATGAAAAAAGCAGGTCTTGACACCGATGCAAAAGCAATCGTGTTTTCCCTGCCTGTTACCGATACCGTGGGACTCAGGCTTCATGCGCCCGAGCCTGTCGAAGAAGATCCCGACGTTATTGAGGAGAAGACCGAAAAAGCCGGCATTTCGTAAGGTCGATCCGTCCGTCCGGAAGGAACGGTATGCCCTCTTGATCTAAAAGCATCTTTCGAACCGGCGCGAAGCCGCCGCCCGCAATCGAGCCGTCCGCTTTGACGACGCGATGCCACGGCAGGTCTTCCGGACAAGCGCGCATGGCAAAGCCGACAAAGCGTGCCTTGCGCGGATAGCCGATTTGCCTTGCGATATCCCCGTAGGTCATGACCTTGCCGTACGGGATTGCGGCCACAACGGCATAGACCGCCGCAAAGAACCCGCCCGCCATCAGCTTAGAATTGCGTCCTTAAGCGCCTGCGCCGAATCAAAGATCGGAACACCGCAGCGTGCGAGGACGTTTTTTGATTGATGACCGCCGAGCAGCAGCACGCACGGACAGCCGACGGCGTTTGCCGCTTCTGCGTCGTGATCGGTGTCGCCGATAAAGAGCGTGTCATGCGGATCAATCCCGATCCTTGCGATATATTCCTTTGCACGGTCGACCTTGGAATGTCCCATGATGTCGATCTGCCCGAGCATTTCCGTAAAGTACGGCACAGCGCCGAGCCTCGTCGCCTGCCGTTCGAGATCGTCCTGCTGCGTCACGGACAGCAGCGTCTGGGCGATTCCCGCGTTTTGGAACACTTTCAGCGCATCGAGTACA
>CALFIV010000404.1 GCA_937877295.1 uncultured Clostridia bacterium | reverse complement strand
TGATGTTCCTGATGATGGGTATCGCCACCTGCCTTATGCTTCCGGAGGACCGGAAAGCGAAGATCCTCGGCATCAACAACCGTATTTTCTACTGCATTTTGTTCACGACCATGGCGGTCATCGTGGAATGTTTCCTGAACTTCTGCGGCATCCTCACCTGGGAGTGGCCGTTCTGGCAGCGGAAAGTCCCGTGGCTCCTGTGGCTCATCGGCTACCTGCCGTTCTTCGCCACCGCATTCTACGTCCACGACAGACCGAACCTGAAGTCCGCGATCAAAGCGGACGCGTGCATCCTCGGATTCGACGCGGTCCTGCTCGTCATCTGCGGGTTCGCAGGCTGGTTATAAGAAGGAGGGTTCACTATGATGACAGGAGGAGTCCTTGCTGTGATCATCGCGGCAACGATCATCGACCTCGCCGCCGTCGGAGTCGCCTTTTACGATTTCCTGAAGCGCGATTGACAATCAGATAAGGAAAACCGCCGGACGGCTGTCCGGCGGTTTTTTGGTTTGTCGTTCAGATCTCGGTCTTCGGAAGGTAGTGGGCGAACTCGACCTGCGTGAGGTCGGAGAGCTTGCGGGCGAACTCCTTCGGCGCGACGCGGCAGCCGTCCTCCATCCAGTCCTGGACACATTTCTGCGTGCCGAAGGTCGTGTAGGTATAGAGGAGTTCGAGGTCGTCCCGGTCGAGTTTCGTCAGGCCGCTCCCCCAGTGTTCCATGACCCGGGAGTGCATGATCCCGACGACGCGGCTCGTGTAATCCCGGTTCCCGTTTTCCGAGATGATGACGGAAGTCAGCTCTTTGTTTTCGTACATCGCCACACAGACTTTTTCCAGAATGGTCGTGTAATCTTCATTCGGCATCGACTCCTCGACGATTTCCAGCACGACGGCGATGAACTCGTCTTCGAGGGTCTGCAGCAGATGGAAGGGACTGCTGTAATGGGAGTAGAACGTGTTCCGGTTCACCTCGGCCCGCCGGCACAGCTCGGTCGTGGTGATCGCGCCGATGGGTTTCTCTTTCAGCAGCTCGAGCAGCGCGCCCCGCAGCGCGCGCTTCGTTTTTCGGACTCGCAGATCTTCTGCCATGAAGGCCACCTCATTTCCGATTTCAGTATATTCTTCGCGCGGACGCTTGTCAAGTCAAACCGGCACAAAACTTGTGCTCATTTTTGCCCCGTCACAGATCTCGGACGTTTTTCATACGATACAGAGAAATCGTAGGGGGAACTGCCATGATCACGGAGGTTATCAAAGGACTGCTACTGCCGTTTGCCGGAACGGCCTTGGGCGCTGCGGGCATCTTTTGCGTGCGAAGCCGCACGCAGCAAAAATTGAGTATTTGTCTGAACAGCGCAGCGGCAGGCATCATGGTGGCGGCGAGCATTTTCAGCCTGCTGCTGCCGGCGTTTTCGGAGCTGGACGCGCGCGGCGGTTCGCCGACCGGTCCGGTGTTCGGCGGCTTCTTGGCAGGCGTTGTTTTGCTGTTTGCGTGGGATCGCGTCTCCATGCGAATGGAACGCGCCGGCGGGGTGACGCATTCCACGCGCATGCTGGTGCTGTCCGTTTGCTTGCACAATGTGCCGGAGGGCATGGCGGTCGGCGCAGCATACGCGGGAGTTTTGTCCGGCAACACCACCGTTACGGTCATGGGCGCGTTTGCGCTGTCGCTGGGGATCGCGCTTCAGAACCTGCCCGAAGGCGCGATCATCTCCATGCCGCTCGGTGCGGAGGGAATGGGAAAGGGGAAGGCCTTTTTGCTCGGGGTGATCTCGGGCGTTTCCGAACCGATCGCAGGCGCGCTGACCATCCTGCTTTCGCGCGTTGCC
Organism: uncultured Clostridia bacterium; assembly: GCA_937877295.1. The sequence continues at coordinate 6,105 of CALFIV010000404.1, read as the reverse complement.
GTGCCGGTACTGCCGCATCTGCTGAGCTTTGCTGCCGGCGCAATGGCATATGTCGTCGGCTTCGAGCTCTTTCCCGCAATGCTGAGCACGCGCCCGCGCAGGCATGCCATGCTGTGTATGACGGGCGGCTTTCTCTTGATGACGCTGATGGACGTTCTACTCGGCTGACGTATACGGCGCGAGGCCCGATTCGGAAAGCAGAAGCACGCGCGTGGCGGCCTGTTCGATCAGCAAGCGGTCATGCGTCACCATCAGGATCGCACCGCGAAATCCGTTCAAGAGCGTGCGCACCGCAGGCGCGGAAAGGGGACTCAGGTTTCTGGTCGGCTCGTCGAGAATGAGCACATCCACACGGTCGAGGATCGCCTTCAAAAGCAGCAGCTTTGCCTGCTGTCCGCCGGAGAGCGCACGGATCGGATGCGACATCTCATCGGTCGTATACTTCATGCTGCCCAAAAAGATGCGCGCTTCGGTCACCGATTCCTTGTCGCCGTCCGGCGCTAAGTATTCCACCGGCAGCGAATCGAGCGGCAGCACATCCGCATAGGTCTGCGGCATATAGAAGGTGCGATAACCGCGCTTTGCGATTTCATCCTTGAGAATCTTCAAAAGCGTCGTCTTGCCGCAGCCATTGCGCCCGACGATGCAGACGCGTTCCGGGCCGGAGATGCGAAACTGCACCGATTCCGCAAGCAGCCGATCACCCGCAGTGAGCGGCGCAGGTCCGTATTCCAGAACCGTTTTGCCGTTTTTGACTTCGCCGCCGAGCCACTTCGGCAGGATCGCCCACTCCGCTTCCGGCGCTTCCGTCAAGGCTTCCTGCTCCTTTTCGAGACGCCTGCCGATCGACGTCACCGTATGCATCTTCTTTTTCAAAAGCCGTCCGGTCGACGGGTCTTGCCGCGAGACGGTTGCCTGCGCGTGGTCGACCGCGTTGTAGATCGCAAGATACCGCTCCTTTTTCTGCCGGAATGCCTTCTGTTCAAACTGCGCGATCTGCGCCTGGTGCGAGAACGCTGCCTCGCGCCGCTGCATGTATTCGGCATACGGAATGTTCGCCGCAACTGCTCGCGGGATCGTCTTGCGCCGCACCAGCTCGAGATGCAGCACCATATCCGCCGTGCGGCCGAGCAGCACCTCATCGTGCGAAATGAACAGCACCGTCTTTTTGACCGTCGCGATAAACGTTTCAAGCCAATGCAGCGTATCGAGATCGAGATCGTTGCTCGGCTCGTCCAGCAGCAGCACATCGCAGTCGTTGACGAGTAATGCCGCCAGAGCAAGCTTGACGCGTTCTCCGCCCGAGAGCGTGCCCATCGTCCGGTCGGAGGACGTAAGCGCAAAGGGAAGGCCCACCGTCTGCATCGCGCGCGACAGCGCTTTCGGACTCCGTGTTTCGCAATGCGCATCCAGATACGCCGAAACGGACATGTGCTTTTCCGCTTCCGTCAGCTCCTGCGCAAGATAGCCCGCCGTGCCGTCGATGCTCGCGTCGCCGGTCACCGTCGCATAGCTCTCGACCAGCGCCGGATCGTACAGCCACTTCAACAGCGTCGACTTGCCGTTGCCCTCCTCGCCGATCAGCGCGGCCTTTTTGCCCTTCGGCACCGTAAAGGAAAAATCTTCGACGACCGTTTTCATATCACGGTCAATCGTAATGGTGATATTTCTTGCCTGTATCATGTCGTTTCATCTCCTTTCCCGTTCCGTCGGCCCAAACCGTCCGCGCGGTAAAGGCTGACGGCGTCAGACTTCGTAGCGATAGCGGCAGATGCGCCGCTCCTCGCCCTGATACGGTCCGATTCCCTCATATTCCAAGGCAAAGCCGCAGCGCTCCATGACCTTGCGCGATGCGAAATTGTCCGCAAGACACACGCCGCGCATCCATTTGAGATGCAGCATCGGCAAAATGACCGGCAGAAATGCCCGCACCGCCTCGGTTGCGAAGCCTTGCTTTGTATAGCGTTCGCCGATGTGATAGCCGATCTCCCAAACGCCTTCTTCGAGCGGCACGGCCTGCACATAGCCGACGTAGGTGTCGTCTTTTTTCAGAATAGGATAGACCAGCGGATCGTCCGTTTTGCCGTACTGCGAGATCAGATAATCGACGGTCTCGGCCGCTTCCTCCACCGTTTCAAACACCTCGTCCGGCACAAAGCGGCGATTGTCCGCGCCCAAAGAATTCTCGTGGACCGCCTGCGCCATATCCGGGGTGAACTCCGTGATTTTCAATCGGTTTGTTTCTATCATGAACATCACTGGTTTCCTTTCCGTAACAAAAAATCGCTCCGCTGCCGAATTGCAGGGAACGACCCAAAAGAACCGCAAGGCTTGCGGAGCATCAGATGGCCCGATCCGTTTTTCGGCAACGCAAGACGCACCCGATCGCTCGGGCCGCCCACATCATTCGAAAAGCCGGATCAATTGCGCATTCGCTCGTTTGCCTCCTATTGTTTTTTGCATTGTAATATAAAACCAAGAATTTGTCAACCGTCGGGCGTACGATCGATGACCGTCTCTGTGAAAAAGGAACTGCTCTGCATAGATTCGCTCTTGCATTTCTGCAGTATATATTGTATGATATTTCTGTAAAGATCGGACATTCGTTAACACAAACGACCGAAAGGAGAGTACCGTGAAACATTTATCCAAATGCATGACAAGCCTTTTGCTTGCGCTGCTGCTGTGCCTCAGCCTTTTGCCGACCTGTTCCCGGATGAGGTATTCCGTACATATGTTTTGAACACGTTCGATACGGATCAAGACGGTTATCTTTCCGATGACGAGCTTGCTGCGGTTGAGGTGATCGAGTGCAGCAATGGGAATGTTGCAAGCCTTGAGGGCATTGAACTGTTTCCGAATCTTGAGGAGCTTTATTGCGATCCGTTTACCTTCGGCCTTGACGGCGCGTTGACAGAGGTCGATCTTTCCAACAACACTGCGCTGCGGATCGTGGATCTTGGCTGCAATCCGCTGACAAGCATCGACGTGTCCATGCTGCACAATCTGGAGGAACTGAACGTCGGATTCACATATCTGCGCGCGCTCGATGTTTCACAAAACGGCAATTTGCAAAGGCTGTGGGTGGACGATGCGAACCTCCATGCACTCGATCTCAGTCACAATGAAAATCTGGTGCTGCTCGACGCATGCGGCAATCCGAATCTGAGTCAGATCTATCTGAACAGCTATTCCGATTTGCTCACGGACTATCTCGCAGGCGAGCGGCACATCGATCTGCCGTATCTGAACAACACGATCTGCGTATACGGCGGAGAGGAATTTTCCTATAATCTTGCGATCAATACATGGATGCAGATCGTTACGCCTACCGTATGCACGCTCAATGCCGTTACAGGCGACAGCGAGGGCAATGAAATCGGCAGTATCGACGTCACGCCGACCGGTACGCTCTATATGGGAAACAAGGTCGTTGTGACCGCGCCTTCCGTTGTAGGATACAGCTTCAAGGGCTGGTACAACGGCGATACAAAGCTCACCGGCGCGCAGACCTATTCGTTTGAAATCCGGGAGGACACCGCGCTTGTCGCGAAGTATGACGAGATCGTAACCGTCAAGGTGGGCTTAAACAGCTTGCTGTTAAATAGGAGCAACACCGCCGGCTATTCCGTTCATTATTGGATCGGTGCCGAGGAAAAAAGCATCGGTTTGACCGCGACCGGAAAAACCGAGACAAAAACCATCGACGGCGCGGACGTGACCTTTGTGATGTACACGGTAGAGATACCTGCAGCTGCCGTGCGCTATCAAATCAATGACGGCAGTCAAAACATCGGAGCTGCTGCAGAACTGCAGAGCAGCGATGCGGTCTATGTTTCTCGCGAGGGAACCGAAAAGACGGCTCTTTACGAGCGGTGGAGCACAGAGTTCTGCGGCCACAGGCTGCTGCTTTCGGAGGAGATCGGGATTCAGTTCAAGATCAAGCTGGATAAGGATATCCGCACAGAGGACTGTTATATGGAATTCAGCTATTCCGACAGACAAGCAACGATCACGCAGCCGATCACAGACGCGACGGTCGAGAACGGATACTACTGGTTCACAGCGAACACCAACGCACTGGAGCTTGCGGATACGGTAACGGCACGATTCCATTACGGCAGCGAGACGGTCGAGGAAGAATACTCTGTAATGCAGTATTTCACAGCTGCAAGGGCTGCTTTGGGAAATAATGAGAAGCTGATGGCGCTCATCAATGCGCTGCAGGACTACGGTCACTATGTGCAGGCGTCCGGGTGGAAGGATGAAAATGCCGTTCATACACCGATCACTGCCGTTACGGAGAATCTCGAAATGTGCAGCGGTGAAGACCTTGAGACGCTCGCCGGATTTGCGATCGAAAAACCGAAGTCGGACGATACGCGAGTCACCTTCTCGCTGGCGCTGAACAGCAAGACGCGCATCTGCGTGTCCTCTGTGGTCGGAGGCGTCAAAAAGACCTATGAGACGGAGTCGATCGGGCCGAAAAACCTCGACAAGATTTACAAGGTTGAGATCGAGACGGATTCCGGCGTCAAGTTCGTAAATGTCTGTGCGCTCTCCTATGTGCATGCTGTGATGCACAGCAGTCTGACGGAGGCAGAGAAACTCGCAATGACTGCATTCTACAAGTACTATCTTGCAGCGGAAGCATATTGAGACTGCTTGCAAAACCAAATCGTATTCAAAACGGGAGTCGTTCATCGACTCCCGTTTTATACATGTATACATGGCGGACAGGTCACAAGAAGGAAAGCGTCAACCCCGATGTTCAAACGGAAAGCATCACTGCTGCCCTGCACTTTACCGGGAAATCTACCGGCCGAAGGAGACGACAGAAATGCACATCCGGCATGGAGAACCTCTCCGCAGCGGGTCGTTTTGCAACGGAGACGATGCAGAGTCAATCCACGTCCGCTTCCATAAAGCCTTCGCCGTAGGCTTCGTCGACGGTGGTGAGCATGACGATCGCGCTGGGGTCGATGCGTGCAATGATGCGCCGCGCTTGGAAGACCTCGACCTTTGAGCAGACGCACATCATCATCTGATGCGGATTGCCGGTATATGCGCCGCGCACATCGGCAAGCGTCGCGCCGCGCTCGGTCTCCTCCATGATGGCGCTTGCAAGCTCCTGTGCGTGATCGCTGATCACCAGCAGCATGCGCCGAGTGCCCGTTCCGTACATCACCTTGTCGATGACGGTTGTGGAAACGATGGTCATCAGCACGCCGTAAAGCACCGCATTGATGTTGCCGAACACAAAGCCGCCGGCCACGATGACAATGCCGTCGACGGCGAGCGAGATCGTGCCGATCGACAGATGCGGCTTGAGCTTGCGGATCGACATAATGATGAAGTCCGTACCGCCGGTGGATGAGCCGGGCATATAGATCAGCGCCAGCCCGATGCCGGACAGCGCGCCGGCAAACAGCGCCGCAAGTAAGGGGTTGTTCGCACCGTCATACTGCGGCAGCAATGGAAAGACGAGGTCCATGAACAGCGCCGAGATCAGCATGCTCTTGACCGATTTGAAAAAGAACACGCGACCTAAGAGCCGGTAGCAAATGATCGCGACCGGGATGTTGATGATGATCGAAAGCATACCGATGCGCAGAAACGGCACAAAGTGATTGATGATCATGGCGATACCCGTAATGCCGCCCGGCGCAAAGTTCGCCGTTGCCGCAAAGGTATAGATACCGGCCGCATACAGGATGCTGCCGATGACGTCATGCAGCAGATCGTTTCCGACTGCGTGCCAGCCGTATTTTTTGTAATATCCGATGATGCTCTGTTGCTTCATGTCGATTCACCTCGCAGAACATCATCATATCGATTCCTGTCGAAAAAGTCAAGCAGATTTACGGAACACGCGCAGCGCGTTCAATACCGCCAGCAGCATTACGCCCACGTCACCGAACACCGCGACCCACATGTTGGCAAGGCCGAGTGCGCCGAGCAGGAGGAAGACCGCCTTGACGCCGAGCGCAAAGACGATATTTTCGATCGTGATGCGGTGTGTGCGTTTTGCGATGCGGATCGCATCGCAAAGCTTCGAAGGCGCGTCTGCAGTGATAACCGCGTCCGCCGCTTCGATCACGGCGT
>CALFIV010000403.1 GCA_937877295.1 uncultured Clostridia bacterium | reverse complement strand
ATGCACTCCGCCGTTTCCACCGCGGAGTGCATGGCCAGCTGTGCAAGCCCGATATCGACCGTTTTGAGCGCAACGCGCGTATTGCTGATGCTGCCAAGCGTTCCGCCGCCGACAATGTCGCTGCGGTTGGCAAAATGCTGTACCGGCACTTCGGCACGGGCGCAGATTTCCGCAAAGAGCGCTTCGGACAGTGCGTCGGTTGTGTAGCGCTGATTGGCGTTGTGCTTGATCACGACGCCTTCGTTCATGTGCGGACAATTCTGCGCATCGCTCAGCTCCGGATGATTTGGATGTCTGGCATGTCCGTTGTCGCAGGAAAGCATCAGGGAAGAAGGCAGCAGCTCCGACATAGTACGGCCTTTCGCTTCCGCAATTCGCGAGAGCACATCATAAAGCAGCATGCTTGCAGCGCCCTGCTTTGTTTCGCTGCCGACCTCTTCGTTGTCAAACAGCGCGTAGACCGGAATTGACTTCGGAGCATTCGCCTGCAAAAACGCTTCAAGCGTTGCATAAGCGCATTGCAGATCGTCAATGCGCGGCGCGCAGAAGAATGCGTCGTCTGCGCCGAAGATTGCGCCTCGTGTGCGGTTGACGACAAACAAGTCAAGAGAGACGATGGCGTCCGCTTCCACACCGAGCCGCTCGGCGACCAGTGCTTTGATGCAGCCCTTTTCGGTGGTGTTCGCGAGCAGCGGAAGCGTGTCGACCGATTTGTTGTACTTGTAGCCGTTGTTGATTTCGCGATTGAAATGAATGCATACGTTCGGGATCAGACAAAGATCGCGATCAAAGGTCACGACTCTGGTCTCGAAGGAAGCGCCGGTTTTGACAATCGCGCGGCCGGCGAGGGAGAGGGGGCGGTCAAACCAGCTTGAGATGATCATGCCGCCGTAGCCCTCGGTATTGAGCTTGAGATAATGCTCGCAGGCGACCGCTTCCGCTTCCGTTTTCAGCTTAAAGCAGGGAGAGTCGCTGTGGCTTGCTGCAATCATGAAGCCTTCCGCATCGGCAGGCAGGTTGAATGCGATCAGTGAAGAGCCGTTGCGCGTCACATAATAGCGCCCGCCGTCCGTAAGCGACCACGGCGTTTGAAATGAAAGACGCTGATAGCCTGCAGCGTCAAGACGCTTTTCAGCTTCTTTGACCGCGGCAAAGCTGACTGGTGCAGCTTCCAAAAAATCCAAGAGTGCATTGGTGCAATCGAGATCCGAACGATTCATAGTAGCCTCCTCAATTCTTGTTTGTTTTTTGTTTCTTACGCTTCGGTTTTGCTGTGGATATCTGCAAAAGAATACCGGATGCAATGCAAAGAAGCGGAATGATCAGATAGAAATAGTCGAAAAGAAAAAAGTTCGCGTACGCTTTCAGCGGAAATTCGGGAAGGAAAGCGTTCAGCAAAAAACAGACGAGATACAGGATTGAAACAAGCAATCCTGCATGCGCAATGATCAAGGTTGCGGTACGTATGGATTTTCGCATATAGCCTCCTTATTCGGGATCGACGACAGCAAGGATATCGCTGTGCGTACGCGTATTATGACCGAACACGGTACGATTCCATACCATGCTTGACGAACCGCCGCCGTCAAGATTGTATGCCATCGTATACCCCTGCTGCGCACAGAGCGCAGAAAGCTCTTCGAAGGTCAATCCGGGCGATTTGCCCTTGCCCAGATTCTTGCCATTGTAATCCACGCATTCGCGTTGGCCGAGCACAACCATCAAGCTGTAATGCCCGGGTTCAAAGTAGCCGAGCACGGTGCGCGGATTTGCGTGGTCGAGAGACGAATTGAATGTTGTCTTTGCGCTGCCGTCGTCATTCAGCAGCTTAGGCCCGAAATAAAACGCCTGATACGGAAAATTCGCAATGATCTCATCATAGCTGATCCGATCGGCTTTGCAGTCATATACGCGCATCGTTCCGTCATGGAACAATACGCAAAGATCCGACGTGAAACGCGTCGACGCTTTACCGGCTTCCGGGAAAAGCTGCGCGGTATTGCGAATGACCAAACCATCCGTAATCTTGCCGGCATTGAAATTGTCGCCGTTGGTCGCTACGATCGCGTTGATCCGTTCGGCATAGGCGCGCGTTTTGACGAGAGATCTGAAGTTAAGCTCGTATGCTGTCGTGAAGCAGTTGATGTCGCGCGTGTAGATGTCCGCGATCTGATATTGCAGCTTGCCCTTTTGATAGTGGTAGATATCGACCGCAACCTTGCTGCTTGCGTAGGTATAGAGCAGCGTCTTTTCCGTGCCGTCCGGCAGCGTTTCTACGACAGAATCGGCGTCATAAACCTGCGTTTGCTTTTCATCCGTGAACTTTTCCGCAAATTTATTCCCCAAAAGACCGGGGATGACCGAAGCCTCCGGCTGATCGCTCGGCGCAGGCATCGAAGCTGCCGATGCAGGCGTTTCCGCTCCGGCAGGCGTTTCTGCCGCGGCCGAAGTCTCTGCAGACTGCTCCGCGTCAGGAGACGGAGCTATCGTCGGTATCGCGGTCGGAGCGGGCGCATCCGTCGGAACAGGCGTGTTCAACTGTACGATTTCCGGCGTATCGGGCGTTTGCAGACCGAGACGCATCAGCAGATTGCAGCTATGCGCGATGATGATCAAAGAGAGGACAATAAACAGGATCAGATCAATCAGCAGAATGAAGAAAAAACGCCCTTTGTTGAATCGTTTTCCCTTGAACGCGCCAGCCGTAATCAGCAGGTCATATAAAAGTACACAGAGAACCAGCAGAACCGGAATTATGACCGAAAAAGCCGGCACGACAGGCAGATCGGATTGCTCGATGAAGTGCAGCCGCGGATTGAAATGGTCCAGGATATGGTACAGAACATACACGGCCGAAAGTACAATGGCGAGGTTTAGAAGAACTGCAGCAATGATGCGCGGCACTTTCAATCGCTGATTCGGCTTTTTTGTAACTCGTTCGGACATAAGCGCTTCGGATGTCAGCTTTCTTTTTTGCGAAATACGATGGCGCGCTGCAGCACATAGGAGAGCGGATACAGGATGATCTGAACCGGAATGTAGATGATCCACTTGTTCAGCCCAAGCTTATCGACCGCAAGGAAGGTAAACAGACTCTGCAGAACCAGCATGATGACCGTCAAAAGAACGTACTTCAAGAAGCTCATGCGGGTATCCTTCGCATGGAAGACCAGATGGCGGTTCAGGATGTAATTCAGCGTCGCAGAGACAACGCGCGCACCGACGACGCTGACGATAACGCTTTGCGAATCGATCGGCGGAACAACCCAAGTGCGGAACGGCAGAATCCGATTCAGAAAGGCAAACAGAGCGGTCCAGATGCTTTGTACGCCGTCGTTCTGCAAAAGCATCGGAGTGACCCCGAGCAAAACGGCATATACCGCATAATCCATCAGAAAACAGGAGAAAGAGGATGCGATAAACCGAATGAACGATGTCCCGAGCAGCAGAATCTTGTAGATGCGGAAAGAATCCTTCAGCACATGGAAATGCGAGGATTTGTTTTCTTCGATATAGACGGTTTCGATCCATTCTTCCACGATATCAATCTGATGCTGCGTACAGTAGACGAGCTGATTGATCTCGTATTCGTAGCGATCTCCCTTCAGGGCAAGCATCTCGGAAATGCGGCGGGCGGAAAAAGCGCGAAGCCCCGTTTGTGTATCGTATACGGGCACGCCGGTCGTAAACCGAAACACGCCTCTGGTGATCGCATTGCCCATACGGCTCTTGAACGGAACATTGCCGGTGAATTTGCGCGATCCCAAAATCAGCGCATCGGGATGCTCGTTCAAACGTTCGGCAACACGAAGCGCGTCTTTGACCAGATGCTGTCCGTCTGCGTCGACTGTCATGACGGATTCGTCGGCAGAATAGTTGGAAGCGATATATGCAAACGCCGTTTTCATTGCAGCGCCTTTTCCGCGGTTGACTTCATGCTCCAGCAGGGTCACGCGCGAATAGCGCTTGACCGCATCAAACACGGGTCGGCAAGGTTCGCTGCTGCCGTCGTTTACGACGATGATCGAGTATTCGGTCTGCTCGGTAAAATCTTGCAGTACGCCGAGCAGCTTTTCATCCGGCTCATAGGCCGGAATAACGATAATCATGGATTTACCCCCATACATAATCACAATACAGTATATCACATTTGTCCGGAAAGAAAAGCTTTTTTTCCGATTTTACTCGTTTTTGCGTGATGGCCGACGCTTTCTCATTCATGTTAACATGCAAATGCGTTGTTTTTGTAAAATGTTCGTAACGAATCCGTATTTCCGTGGAATTTTTAGAAAAATGAGAGTACAATTCACTATGAAACTATATGAACCGAAAGGATCATTTTGATATGAATAAGAAAAAACTGGTGATCATGCTGTCATGCATTGCGGGAGGCGTCGTCATTCTCGGCGTCGTAATTGCGTTGCTGCTGACGCCGATTACATCTTTTTTGAACGGAGGTACGAGCGACGATTTCCGAAACGTCGGTTCTTGCGCAGGAAGAACAGAGCCGATGGCGGAGGCTACCGACGGCGGGGCTTTCCTTACGCCTGCGCCGATTGCGACGCCCAAGCCACTGCAAACAGGCGATGTGCCGGATAATACCGAAGAACCCGCAACGCCCGAACCGACAATCGATCCGTATCAGACCTTGTATGAAAAAGCAGACACATCGATGATGAAAGACATCGTGAACATTCTGCTGGTGGGCGTCGACTATTCGGCTGAACGTGAAACATGGTCATTCAAAGATTTTCATTCCGACGTCATGATCGTTATGGCAGTGAACTTCGATGATAATCGCGTCGACCTTATTTCACTGCCGCGCGATACCTATGCGGAGATTCCGAAAGTCAAAGGCATTTATAAGCTGAACGCTGCATTAAATTGCGGCGGTAATCTGACAAAATCGGACGGAAGCTTTAACCCGAAGAGCTTGGAAAAGGTATGTGAAGCTGCGGAGTGGATGCTCGGCGGGATATCCGTTGATTACTATTACGCGGTTACCATGCCATCATTGAAAGAGCTTGTTGATCTGTGCGGCGGTCTCGATTACGATATGGATATTGCATTCAAGATTCAAGGCCGCTCTTATCAGAAAGGCATGCAGCATATCGACGGGCAGGGATTTTTGGACTATTGCCGTGTACGGCATAATCGGTCTTTTACTGTCGCTTTTTACCTGCAAGCGCTGTGACTTGCTCATGCTTGAAGATAAGACTGCTCAGTCGCTCGGTGTCAACGTCAACGTTAGCCGCTTGTGTATTTCGGCTATTGCCGTGCTGTTGGCATCGATTACCACAG
>CALFIV010000402.1 GCA_937877295.1 uncultured Clostridia bacterium | reverse complement strand
CACATTAGCCTTCCAAGCTGAGATCACGGGTTCGAGTCCCGTTACCTGCTCCATCGTCGCCGCAAGCGTCAGATCGTTCGCGGCGACGCTTTTTATTTTCTGTTATTATATATTTTTATTGTTGATGAACCCTTCAATGCTTTGATACGACTATATAGGTGAGAACGTTCTGAAACGTATGGAAAAGAGGTGAGAAGATGGACGGATTTGAAACAAAGCTCCATGAGCATATGGCTCCGCTCACGCGCTATGTCCACTTTCGAATCGGCAACTTTGCAGATGCGGAAGACGTGCTGCAGGAAGTGCTGCTTGCAGCCTACAAAAACCGCGATTCCCAACAAAGCAACGAACTTCTGAAAGCATGGCTGATCGGGATCGCAAAGAACAAGTGTAACGATTATTTCCGCAAGCAGGCAAAGCGCATGGAAATCCCGATTGAAACGCTTGAAACAAAGGAGCTTACGGTCGGTATGCACGGCGTCACGACGCGAATGGCGGTTTATGAAACATTGGAAAAACTCGGAAGCATTGATCAGCAGATTTTGTATCTCAGCTATTTCAAGAGCCTTTCACAGGACGAGATCGCTAAGCGGTTGAAGATTCCCGTCGGAACGGTCAAAAGCCGTCTTTTCCATGCAAAACAACACTTCAAAGAACAGTATCCGTATGAAGGGAAAGGAGAGAATATGATGCACGCACAAAGAAAACAAATGCCGGAATTTATGCCGGATTATTCAATCAAACAAATCAATGCAGCGCCATTTGCGGTAGTATGGGAAGAACTGATGGGATGGTTTATCGTTCCGAAGCTGGGCAAATCTGTTTCATGGGCAATGTATGATTTTCCGAAAAGGAAGCGCACGGAACAGTGCGATATGAAGGTGGTCGGTAAAGCAATGGTTCACGGGATCGAAGGCGTCGAAATCGAAGTCGTTGAATACGATCCGATGGAATGCAACCGCACAGACAATCCGAATCGTGCGGACAGACGATTCATTGCGCAGTTGACCGACACGCATAGCAGATATCTTGCCGAAAGCCATATGACAGACGGCGTACGCGAATGCTACACCTTCTTAGATGGCGACGAGTTTCTGAATAACTGGGGGTTTGGCGAGAACAACTGCGGCAATGAAACGCATATCATGCCGAAAGGACTCATCCATAAGGACGGAAGCATCGTTACAACGGCAAAAGCATCCTTTATGCTCGACGTCGTAGGACGCTATGAGGTGCAGATCAACGGAAAGAGTTATGACACAGTCTGTGTGATAGACGCCGGTGCATATGTGGAGGGCGTAGTAAGCGAGCAGTATCTGGATCGAAACGGTAAAACGATCCTTTGGAGACGCTTTAATCGCAACGATTGGATGGCAGAGTCGTACAAGCGCCTGTGGACCGAACTGTTGCCGGAAAATGAGCGTTTGACGGTTGACGGCGAGACCTATGTGCATTGGTACGATTGTATCACAGACTACGTTTTGTAAACATAAAGGCGATTCCGTGAAATCAGGAATCGCCTTATGTCATTCGTTTACTGGTTTCAAAATCTTCTCGGCGGCGATCAGATGAACATCGCCGTCTTTTGTTTGCAGCACGGTCACATCAAAGAAATTGAGCGTTTCGATCGTCTCGGCATCGGCCGGATTCTTTTGTGAATCGCAGATGATGACATATTGCGGCATTGTCACGGTCAGAAGCGCCGGAAATTGCTCATCATATACGCCGTGGTGCGGAAGCTTCAAAACGTCGCAAGTCAGGTTCTTACCGCTGTAAATGAGCTTTTTGAGCTCTGCTTCCTCCGCATCTCCCATGAACAGATACGTCTTGCCGTCATAGATCAGCTTTGTGATCAGCGATTGATTGTTATCGCTCTTTCCGGCAAACGGGACGGGGGAGATCCAAACATTCAAAAGCGTTTCGCCGCAGGCAATTGTTTCATCGACGCTGAGATATGAAATCTCGGCGTTTGTCCGATCAAGTGCATCCAGGAGCTGGCTGTATTGTTTGGACTCCTTTTCGTAGCTTGGCAGAATGATACGGTCAATCGGAATTGAAGCGATGATTGCATCTGCGCCGCCGATGTGATCCTTATCGTAATGCGTAAGGATCAGC
>CALFIV010000401.1 GCA_937877295.1 uncultured Clostridia bacterium | reverse complement strand
CGAGTATGTGATTTCGTCGCCGTCCACGTCGTCGGTGTTGGTCTGCTTGACATAGACGTGTGCGCCGGTCGTTTCGGGTTCGACGTATTGCGCCACGTTGCCTGCTACGCGGATTTTGGCCGATGTGCCGTCGTAGGTCACGCTCACGGTGTTGTCGGCAACCTCATCGGCCGTGACGGTCATTGCTGTGACGTCGGCCAATGTGAATGACTTGCCCATGATGGTGAGCGTCGTGCCGTCGGAGAAGAGCATTTCGCCGGCTTGTGCTGCTGGAAACATGTATGTGACATCGCCCACGCTCACGTTCAACGTCTGTGCCCATGCTGCAACATTGGCAGCAAAAATGGCTGCAAGTAATGTGATGCGTTTCATTTCACTGCGATTTTGAGTTTGACGTTCTTGCTTTTCATCACGTAGAAGCCGGGTTTGAGGCTTGCCTGGGCTTTTTCGATGCTTGCGTAGCGGCCGACGGGAAGTCCGGCAACGGTCAAGACTTCAACTTCGTCGTCGGTTGCGGCTTCGGTCAGGCTTATGGCCGATGTGCCGTCGGTCGAGAAGAACATCTTGTTCAGGTCCGACAGCGGGAATGATTTCGTGCCGTCGTTGTTGCTGATTTTCAGTGTGCCGTCCGACACGCTGATGCTGAGTGATTCTACAGAAAGCACCGTCTTGCTTTCATCGTTTTCCACCAAAACTAAATAGGGAAAATCTTGGGCTTGTGCCGTGGCCGACATTGTTGCGGCCAACAATGGCAACAATAGTTTCTTTTTCATTGGTAATTGTTCTTTGTTTTTAGATTGTATTCGTATTCATTAGATTGTATTCGTATTCATATAAATGAGATTCTACAAAAATTCGTGCAAATGTATGAAAATGTTTGATTGCGAAAACTTTAATTTGCTGAATTTTTTCCTAAATTTTTTTTTATTTTTTTCTGCATGAATTTTTCGACGATAATTTTCCAATGAGGTTTAAATTACAATAAGTTTTTTGTCGCAGAAGCAGCAAATTCTTGTGCGACGCATTGCCGGACGTATAAAAAAACAATTCCCATCGGCCATAAAACCGATGGGAATCAATTCGTTTTTGCGCTTTTTATGTCAGCTCTTGCTGATTTCCAGACCCTTCTGCGACAGTGTCATATCGACGAAGCGCGCCTTGTCGTTCAGCGGATTGGCGTTGAGCGTCTTCTTGATGCGGGCAGCCGCTTCTTCGTCCTTGGCCACCATGTAGAGGTAGCCGCCGCCGCCTGCACCGGGCAGTTTGTAGCCGAGGCAGAGGTCGTCGATCTGGCGGGTGATGGCCTGCACGCCGGCCGGATTCGTACCGCTGTCGAGCGCCTGGTTCTGCTGCCAAGTCTTGCCGATGAGTGCGCCCATCTGCTCGAAGTCGGTGCGCTGGATGGCATCGTAGAGGTCGAGCGCGTGCTGTTTCATCTGTGCGAGAAGTTCGAGGTGCTTGGTCGAGTTGAGGAACATTCCGCGTACGATTTCGGCCAATATGCCTTTCGCCGTGCGCGTGATGCCCGTGTAGTAGAGCAGGTGCAGCTTCTGGTATTCCGGTGCGGTGAAGAGCGTGTCGGGCAACCATCGCACAAGTGGCTGCTGATGCCATCCGGCCTGCGTCTGGAGCAGTTTTACGCCCTGCATCACGCCGCCGTACTGGTCCTGCCAGCCGCCGCCGGTATGCATCAACTGCTCCGCAATGAAAACATATTGCAGAAGATCACCATCGGACAAGGGTAGCCCACAAAGCTCCCGCAGCGTGAGAAAACATCCGTAAAGCAAAATGCTGCTCGTACCAAGGCCAGAGCCTTTCATGACGCCGGAAACGCCTACTGTAAGCCGAAGGCCGCAATCTGCGACTACATAATTATCTATTCCAAGCGTACGGAACACGGCTCTGTGGAGATTGCACTCGGAAAGCGCCGATCCGTATCCCTCCGGCGCGTAGATCTCCACCGCACGGGAGCTGTCGGCATTGCACATTTCAATACGGCGCGCGTCTATCCGTTCTGCCGTAATGCAAATCGGATAGCTGCCGTTCACTTTGACGGCCGCGTTGATCACCTCGCCGCCGTGATCTATGCAATAGGGCATGCAGTCCGTCCACGTGCCGGAAAAATTAATACGTACGGGCAGTTCAATACGCACGCAATCCTTTACGCAGTTGAGCTTTTGCGGAGATTTCAGGGCCGCAAAATGATTTTCGAGGATCTTACGCCTGCAGGTTTCATATGCCGGAGAAACAACCGCCGCGGTTTGCCGCAGATCCGCAAGGTATTTCCGCCAATCCAGATAGAACTGCGCGTCGGCATGCGGCAATATTTCGGCAAGGCTGCATTTTTCTTCTGCAGCTTGCCGCTGATAAAGCAAATAGGACTCTGTAAAAGAGGACGCCGGGTAAAACAGCGGACTCTCCCACACCCCCAGCGCAGTCGCGCCCGCAACAGAGGGATCGCCTTCGATCGGCTGCACACAGGCGACATAACGGCCATCTGTCATTCTTACACCGAAAAGACAGGTATGCGCCGGGATCTGAACATCTTCGAACTCTATATCGGTAATAAGACATCCTTCTCCGACATAGGTTTTGCCGCTGAGCTGTACATTATCCAACAGACAGTCTTCGGACATCTCCGTTTCCGGAGAGATATCGCAGTTTATGCATTGCACAGACAAATGGGAAAAAACGCGTCTGTTTTTCAGGATCTCCCCCGGCGTTCCGAAGTGAAGGAAAGGCTGGTCAAAACAAAACACCTTTAACGGCTGCTCGCACAAAGCTTTCCATAGCACGCACCGAAAATCACCGGTATTCCCTTGCAAAAAGGTTTTCTCGTTCCGGTTGGCTGCATTTACGGGCAATATATCCGTAAACAGATTCAGTTCACAGCCGGCAGATGCGATCCCGTCAAGCAATTGTGCCGCAATATGATACAGAAGTTGAACATATGATACAGACAGATAAATCCAGCCGGCATCTACGGGCACGTTGTCCGCTTTACCGTTTCGTGAAGCATATTGCGACAGTACATTTTCAGAAGCTTTTTGCAAATAGTCTTTCAGGTGACCTTGTTGGTCTGCGAACATAACGCCGTGACGTTTGCCGACAGAAATATCCGCCTGTACGCAAAAAGCTGTAGTCTCCCGTAATGTGTCTGTAAATGCACAGGTGTCAAGTATAATATCTCCACAGCAGACAAGCACACCCGCATC
>CALFIV010000400.1 GCA_937877295.1 uncultured Clostridia bacterium | reverse complement strand
TGTTCATTCGAAACATATCGCCGCAAACGGTCTGACCCCTTTTACGACAGCCTGAGAACGCCTGACCGGCGTTCTTTCTCATTCGAAAAACAATGTTTTTCGAATGAACTTTTTCAGCTCCCGCCTAAAATCCTTCGGATTTCCGGGCGGCGTGAGCAGCAAGGTGTCAAATGCACCGCGACACATGTCGCTGCATTTGACGGATTTTTGTAGTTTTTCATCCTTCGATAGAATTGTTCCGTACGCCCATGTGCCGTACTCGGCGTCTCCGAACGTGTCAACCTCGCGCTGCGCGCCGGCTCTCTCATACGCCTGTGCTTCCTTTTCGCTCGTCGCCGTCACGGTCACGGAGCCGTACAGCTCGGCAAGGTTCTGCATCATACGCACTCGGTTCAGAAGCGTGCCGCCCTCCAGCTCAACGCTACTGCCGTACACGTTCGCCGTCGTGCCGCGCATCTCAAACACGCGCTGCTCTCCGATGCGCTGCGTCAGGTGGAAGTCCTTGTCCTGCGTGGAGAAGCGCGAATTGCTTACCTCGTCGCTGTTCAACGCACGCAGACGGTCTTCATCGTTGCCGTTTTCGTATTCGACAACAGGAATACCGCGATCATCCAGCTTCGATTTCAATTCTGCGTATTCGCCTTGCGGCATGATAACCGCTTTGATTTCGTCAATGCCTACAGCCCTACGCGGTTTCGCTTCAAAGTATTCCGTCGGGAGATCTGCAATCTCGTCCATAAGGTCTGCAATACGTCTCCCCATATCATCCGTGATATTCAAGCCGTGCCATTGCTTCAGCTCGTTCAGGATGCCTTGTGGCGTTCTGCTTCTTCTGACTGCTTCGACCATAGCTTGCAGCGCACGATCCCGTCCGATGAAATAATTTCTTTCGCTCTTGTCGCGCATTTCATCCATCAGGTCACCAAACTGATTGACAATGTTCGTCTTTGCCGCGCTCATTTCCTCGTCGGAAATATGCTGAAGCTGTTCCTTGTGTTCTCTGATGTCGCTGATAGACTTGAAATTTCGCGTTCCCAGCGCAAGCATTTCACTTTGGCTGAAGAATGTATTTGATCCTTTATCCGACATATCGCGCATTACGCGAACAACATTTTCAAGCGTTTCGTCATAGTGTAACGCATCCCAACTTCTTTGGTTGCCCGTGTCGGTATAATAGTTTTTGTTGTTGCGTATGCCAGACTTTTCGATGATTCCATGGAACAGATCGTAAAGCCATTCTTTATACGCTTTTTCGTCAATGCTACTTCTGACAGCTTTTTCCGTGCCGCCCTTGTCATATACGCGCTCAATTTTCACCGTATCATTGTTGACAATTTTCAACGCACGCTGCAACTGTGCCATATATTCGCGCGTTGTCATGTTCTCAACAACGTTCAACATCTGTGCTTCATCAAAAGAGTATTCTTCGCGCAACATCTTGCCGAACACGCGATCAAGTTTTTTGATGTGTTTTGCAATGAAATCCTTGCGGTGCTGAAGCGGATTTTCTCCTTCCGGCGTTGCATAACCACGAATGAAGTCTTCACCAAGAACATTGATAAGGTATTGCGGAACCGCTTTGTCTGTGTCGGACATTTCGGTTCTCGTTTCCTGATAAACATCTTCTACGCGCTCCTTGCCGTTGATTTGTCCGTACAGACGCATCATATCAATATCGTTGTACAGATCATCAAGCAACGCCTTCTCACTTCCTGCGTTGTTCAGCTTGCGTTCAAGTTCGTACACAAAGCTATACAAAGGACGCGCAGCATCATATCCGTATTGTCTTGCAATGTTAAAATACGTTTTCGAAATACGGTCAGCAACCGTCTTTCTCGGCTTGTACTCAACCGTCGGATATGTCGGTGTCCATGCGTCACAGCCGTACACCTTGTTTGCCGTGGACTTCTTCGGGTCGATGGTGTCCTTGCCAAAGATAACGGAAACGTCACCGTACCGCGTATGCCCCTGTGCTTGTTTCATCACCGCGATGGACGGCATCGGAAACCCGCCGAGTTCTATGCTCTTCAAAAGCTGGTCGCCGGACAGATTGTGTACTGCAATCAGGTCACCCGAGCGCTCAACAATATCCTGCGTGCTGAATTTTCTCTGCGGTTTTAGATCAGACAGCTTGACAGAATCGATTTTTGACGGTATATTATTATCAAGGGTAGTCCCAACGGTCGTTTCGGACGTAGAGGTCGAGGTACTTGCACCGACCGCGTTGGCTATACCCTTTTTTTGATGCACATACATAGTCTGCACATCTATTCCTTCCACAAGACATCACTATG
>CALFIV010000399.1 GCA_937877295.1 uncultured Clostridia bacterium | reverse complement strand
TATTCAGGGCAGTTCCGGGATCGGAAGGAGAAATGACGAAAGGGATTTTGAGTCCTCCTCGTCTGCCAATTCCAACACACCGGCAAGAGTTTTCCTCGAAAATCACCACTCCGGAAAACGGAGGGCATTTAGGAGGGCAAACCTCAAAAATCAAAGATATTCAGTTTTCAAAAGCCCAGATAAATAGGGCAGTTCCGGCATCGGAACGAGAAATGACCCATTGGATTTTGAGTCCGCCACGTCTGCCAATTCCATCATTCCGGCAAAGGTCTTTTTTATTTATAGCACAATCGGGACGAAAACGCAAGGGTGTTTTTTGCATTTTTGAAGCGGCTGCGCCCTGTGTGTCAGTATTGCAGGATCGTGTGCACCGGATAGCCCGCAAGCGTCTTGCGGCCGGGAAGATCGGTCAGTTCGATGGCAAACACAAAGCCGACCACGACGCCGCCTGCCTTTTCGACGAGCTTTGCGCACGCGAGCGCCGTACCGCCCGTTGCCAGAAGGTCGTCCGCAATCACGACGCGCTGGCCGGGCTTGATTGCATCCACGTGGATCTGCAGCTCGTCCGTGCCGTATTCAAGGCCGTATTCATAACCGATGGTTTCATAGGGCAGCTTGCCCGGCTTTCTGGCGGGAACAAGGCCTGCGTGCAACGTATTTGCGAGTGCCGCGCCGAAGATGAAGCCGCGCGCTTCCGGTCCGACGATCATGTCCACATTCTCCCCGCGAAGCGGTTTTGCCATAGCTTCCACAAGTGCTTCGAAGCCGTCCGCATCGCCGATCAACGGCGTGATGTCGCGAAACAGAATACCCTCTTTGGGAAAATCGGGGATGCTGCGTACCAATGCTTTCAGATCCATACGTTCCTCCTTGCGGCCGTGCCGAACAAATTACGCGTTATTATACCACGGCACACTGCGGTTTTCAACTGTTTGACGCAGATTTTTCGTGCCTTGCGCGCGGGTCATTTCCTGCCGTTTGCCTTCCCGGTGACGTGCTCCGGTGTGATCTCGATCATCGCGTAGGAATCGCTCTCGCGCACGCAATGATCCCTGGCCCGATCGAGCGCTTCCGGCGCAAGTCCCGTCATCATCCAAACCATCGCGCTCTGTTTCTCCTCCGCAGTTTCGAGAATTCTTGCCGTGCCGAAAACAATCGCCGAACGATACCGCACGGAGTATGATTCGGGGAGCAGCGTGTGCTCCGTCACAACGGTGAAGCAGACCTTTGGCTCTTTTCGGATCGCGTCCAGCTTGTGACTTTGCTCCGGTGTACTGTGAAGATAGATTTTGCCGTTCGCATAGCCGTAGCTCATCGGAACGCCATAGGGATACCCCCTATCCCCGAGAACGGAAAGAACGCCCCATTCGCCCTCCCGCAGAATGCGCGCGGTCTCCTCGTCGGAAAGCTGTCTGTCCGCTCTTTTGATCGTTCTGAACATATGCATCCCTCCCGATCAAACAGTACCGCAACGCGTCCGGTTTGTCAACCCGCCGTGCGCAATCAGCATCAACATCCACGTCAAATGAACCCGCTTTGTTCAAAAATCCTGGAGCCCGGCGCTGCGAAGCATGACGGCTTGTGCCGTTGCTCAGAATAATCGGGTGCGGACGAGGATATCAGTTGTCAAAGTCCACCGTCCATGATCCTGTTTTGTCCAATTATCTTGATCGTGGATTTTGATCGTTTTTTCCGCGTCACATCCCATCCTGTATCGCCCTGCTGCGGTACCGATCGGTTTGTGTTTTCCGATCTCTTTTCCGTGTTCTCTTCCTGTTTCCTGCGGCTTTTTTCGCAAGGAGATCCATCCTCTTTTCTGATCTCCAAAAAACGCAAAAAAGCCCGAAGTTACCGGACTTTTTGCCATATCATGCGGAAAGGAATCAGAGAGGGAGATGGAAGATAGATGCGTCTTCGTTCCCTTGGCTGACACGGCGAAACATGGCGTCTTGTACCGCTGTTCTGCGTCGCTGTTTTTCACCGCATCAAAGCAGTTTTCTTTTCCCTTTTCCACGATCATCTTTTGTGGACAATTCGCGATGATCGAGGGTGGACAAGGATATCAGTGGACGATGTTTGTGAAAAATACGCGAGTTTGCATTTTCTTCACATTCTTGTGACGGTTCTTTCACACAGATAACGTATTTTTGACGCATTTGCAGGTTATACTGTACTCATCAAAAGGAAAGCAAGTTGTCCCCCCTCCTTGCGGACCTGATGAAAACTCCTCCTTATCATTACCCCCTCTATCCTTACAGAAGGCCGCCCGTACCCCCGGGCGGTCTTCCGTTTTGGGCAAAAAAAGGCGGGAGACCGGCGAAGGTCTCCCTGAGGTGTGCTTTGCAACGAGGATTCGGCGTGACCTCCCGCTGCAAACCTGTCGCTTCAAGCAGAAGCAAATCGGATATCTCCCGTGCGGAATGCACGGTTTTTTGACCATTTTAGCATACAACAATCGTGAAAAAAGTCAAGCGCACGTCGGGAAACTTTCCGAAAAAGTCTTTTTGGGAAACCGATTATCGTGATTTCGGCTTCTTCACCGATTGCTGAAGCGCCTGAATCTTTTCGTAGACGCGGCGGCTGTTTTCGCGGTCGTCAAACGCAAAGAACGAATCGATTCGTTCCCGATAGCAGTCCTTGAGCTTGCAGTTTGTGCGCATGTACTCGATCAAGAGCTTAACGGTCTCCCGGTAGTCGGTGACCACCTCGCCGAAGCCGTCCCGTTCATAATCGAAATAGCCCTGCACATACATATGCTCACCCGAATAGAACGTCTCGCGGTCGAACTGCGCATACACAACGGGCTTGCGAAGATATGCGAAGTCGAACGCGACCGAGGAATAGTCGGTCAGGATCAGATCGCTTTCGGCAAACACA
>CALFIV010000398.1 GCA_937877295.1 uncultured Clostridia bacterium | reverse complement strand
CGTGGTTTTCGAACCAGTCGCTGCTGACAATCAACGCAATCGACGGCAGCATCATCGACCGGAATAAAGGGTATTGAGCGAAACAGGCGTCTAATCCGTAAATGCAAAATCGGAAGCCGATCGGCTTCCGATTTGTCATGCTCAATAAAAAGTTGCGAGCGGCTGCTCGGGTTCGGACGCCGGCTCAAAGGTGTTGACCGTGATGACCGGACCTTTTTTGCCGTAGATATTGGAGAACTTCTCGTGGATCGCGCCCTCGACGACGCCCCAGCCCTTGTGCTTGACCGACTTTGCACGATCCCACTTGCACACCAGCGGACAATAGGCGATATCCGCTTCGCAGCAGGTCATGATGTGGCGGCCCGCCAAGAACGTGTCCTTCGGCATGCGCATGTTGCTGGCGCAAAGGCCCTTATAGCGCACCGTCTTGCCCTCGTACTTTGCAGGCTCATCCACGAGATCACGATAGAACAGCGCATAGTCGCGATCGGCGATCTCGATGACGTCCGCGTTGATGTCGAACGGCAGCGGATCTTCGATGTCGTCCTCCTCGCTTCTGCCGTCGGTGAGATCGTAGACGATCTGCGCGCCGCGCGAGATGCCGCGCACCAGCTTGTGCAGCTCCATGCGATCCTGCCCGGGCTCGACACGGTTGAAGATGACAAGCTCCGCCGTGTTCAGCTTATCGACGACCAGCTGGCGCATGTTCTGGTTGAACGCCGCGATCGTCGTTGCGTCGACCATCATGGTCTCCTGCGCAATGCCCCAGTTTTCGGGCAGGCGGTCGAACAGATCGTTCATCTGCCACATGCCGTTGTATTCGATCATGATGCGCGTCGCCGCCGCCTTGCGCTGCCACATGGACATGTTGCCCGGCGTCAGCTCGGCAGGACTTTCGATGCTGCGGATCGTGACGTTGTTGATCGAAAAGCGCGACGGAATCAGTTCCTCCTCGCCCTCTTCGCATAAGATGACCAGCGTGCGCTGTCCTTCATTGAATCCGGGATCTTCGAGCATCGACTGCAAAAACGTCGTTTTGCCGCTGTCCAAGAATCCCGTGAACAGGAAGACCGGAAGCATCATAACGCGTTACTCCGTAAACAGCGCAGAGAGTGCGCTTTCGTTGATCTTCGAGCCGATCACGCAAAGCCGGCCGATGACGCCCGCCGGACCTCTGCGAATCTCGACCTCGCCGGGTACATGGTCGAAATGAATCCATGCCTCGCCGTCCGCGGCAGGCACAACGCCCTTTGCGCGCAGGACCACGCCGTACGCCGCTTCGTCGTCGAGCTTTGCGAGCTTGTCTTTGAGCTCGTCCTCGGTGAAGCGGTGCATCGTCTCGACGCCCCAGCTGCTAAACACCTCGTCCGCATCGTGTCCGTGGTGGTGATGATGGTGATGGTGGTGCTCATGTTCCTCGTCCCCGTCATGATGGTGATGATGGCATTCGCATTCCGGATCGTCGCACTCCTCGCCGTCCTCGTGGTGATGATGGTGATGATGCTCGTGCTCC
>CALFIV010000397.1 GCA_937877295.1 uncultured Clostridia bacterium | reverse complement strand
TGTCGCGCTCCAGCGCGCCGACATGATCCGTATCCTGATGCGTGATCAAAATATGCCGGATGGACTTCGGGTCGATGTCGAGCCAGCGCATCTTTTCCGCGAGCCGCGCGTAGTTGTAGCCGGCGTCGATCATGACCGTCGTGCCGTTTTTCGTGTAAAAGAAGATGTTTGCAACCCATTCGCGCACGCACGCGACACGCTCGTCGATCCGCCCCGTGTTCAGCGGCTTAAAGATCGCCTTGCCGCGAAACATGGCGCTCATGGATTTTTTCTGATTGTCCGAATCCTTTCTTGCCATTTTCGTTCCTCCTTACCGCACCCAAAGAATCAGCAGTCCCACGACCGTCGAAGGGATCAGTGCAAAGACGATCCCCGGGAACAGCATCCCCTTCAGATGAAACCACTTCTGACGGTATGCCTTGTCCATGTGCTCCGTGCCCTCGAGTCGGAACATTTTCAGGTTCGCAAACAGCACCCAATCCAAAAAGCACGTGTCGTACACACCGATCCATGCCATCAGCCCGAACGAAAGCAAAAAGCCCTCTAAGAACGTCTTTGCCCCCGCAATCAGCGCGCAGGCGAACAGGATGCCGATGAAAATCAGAATGCCGAAGCCTTTGGTCAGCACCACGTTTTTCGAGCGATAGGACACGTCGATGCGCTCATGCGTCTTGAAATATTCCTCCTGAATGTCCGGCGGATAGTTGTGAATGCTCGCGGGGCTGTACTTGCGTTCACCGCGGAAGTAGATGAACAGAATGGCTGTAAACACCGCGGCAAACGCCGCCATCTCCAGTAAGATTACCCACCAGGTCATTAAGCTTTCTCCTTTCTTTTATAGCCGCAGTCGCAGTACGGGCCGCCGGTCGCAAGCGTATAGTCGCGTACAAAGACCGACGCGCCGCCCGCCTCGCTCATGGCATAATCGAGCGCACACATGGCGGGCGTGAGCTCGAAGATCCCGAGTTCTTTCAACAATGTGCAGATGCCGCAGTGCGTAAACCGCGCCTCGTACCCGCTGCCGTCGGCATACGGGTGATAGGTCATATTCCATGAGTACGGATTGCGGTCCGCAGCGCAAAACGCCTCGGTTCTCTTCATCCCTGCGATATCCTTCTCCGAAAACTTCCGTTTTCCGCTCATGCGGCAAAACCATTTCATGGGACGCGTCATCATCGCCTCGCGGTAAAAGTCGGTCATTTTCTCAACCGAGGGGCGCGGCTGCATGTGCAGATAGAACGCGGCAAGCATGGCGCAGCTCGTGATATTCATCAAAAACCGGTCGCCCTTTTCAAAGGCAGGCAGGCGCTTGATGATCCTTCGATATTCCGTCTTCGCTTCTTTACGGATACGCTTTGCAGCATTGCCATCAAAGCCGAGCACGGAGACGGTATGCGTTTCAAACGAGCCTGCAAACAGCAGCCACAGCCCTGCAGGCATTCCGGCGTATTTCATAGACTCGTCTCTTTCCGATTCTCCGCTTTCTTGGAGAGGATCAAAAGCCCGATGAACATCCACAGATTGCCCCAGCTGATCCATGCCGCGGTCATGGCGTTGCGGAACGCGGTCTCGGGCAGAAATTTCAACAGCATCACAAGCGCCATCCCGACCGCGGGGCAGAAGATCCAGCACCATTTCGGATACGGCGTTTTGCCCTTTGCGAACGCAGAGATGTGCGCGACATGCTGAATGATCCAGAAGACGAAGAACACGAGCATTGCGGGCAGCAGAAAGTACGCGCCGAAGCGAACGGAAAGGGTCAGAGCCTGCGCGGGGTCTGCTGCCGCCATATACTTATAAAAGAACACGCATGCAAGACACGGCACATGCACGCCGCAGCCCGCGAACGCGAGCATGCCGAGGATGCCCGTGCGATAGAGATGCGCATGCTTTTCGGAATACGGCGCGATCAGCCGATAGATTGCAAAGTAGCTGAGCGCTTCCAAAGGAATCCCGATCATTCCCAGAAGCGCCGACCAAAAGATACGTGCATCCGACAAATCCCGATAAGCGGACAGAAAGCCTTCCAGTCCGGGCACGGACGGATCGTGTACGCCCCAGCCCAGCAGCATGTCGCCGGCGAGCGTCAAAAGTGCGCCTAAGATTCCGATGCACATAAGCTTTTTGATGCGCTTCCAATCGAGCACGCCGCCAATCCCAATATCGTTATAGGTCATAGTCTGCCTCCTTCAGCTCGCCTGCGCGGTCCATAGCGTTCAAAAGAACCAACCCAAGCAGCAGCACCAGCGCGTGCCCGAACGATTCCGTTCCGTGATCAAGCTGATTGATCGGCCACGGCAGCAGTGTGAAAAGATTGCCGACGATCCCGGGCAGCATCAAAGGATTACAGAACGAGGCAAGGATGCGCTGCGCGGTGTTTTTCAGCGGAATGCGCTTCGTCCAGACGAGCACAAGCATCACAACCGTCAGCAGCACGTCGCAAAGAATGTAAGCGATCAGCATCGGCGCAGCGTTGGCGTAAAATACGCGGTTTGCAATGTCTGCAGCTGTCTGCATATCGCCATAGCTCTGATAGACATACTTGAAGATCAGCGCCACAGTCATGAACATGGCATGCACGTATGTCCACGCGACCGTTCCGGTCATGTACGCGATGCGAAACAGCTTGAGCCACTTTCGATCCTTCGGCTGTTTAAGATGGAGCTTTAAAAGCCCGTACATCCGATGGAAGCCCATATAGTAGAGCAACGTGCCGACAAAGCCGCAAAGAATGCTTGCGACCATGCGCCATGTACCCATGTCGAGGTACGCGACGCGGACCATCAGTCCGATGGATTCCGTCGTCTGTCCCCTGCCGGTGGCGGCAAACAAAAAGTCTCCGATCACATACAGAAGACAGCCGGCGACGCCTAAAATCAGCAGCCTTTTGGACCGTTTTTTCATAATTCCCCCTCCTATTTTACGCAGCAGAAGATGCCCTCGGCGTTGACCGTGTGCACGTTTGCTTCGGCATACAGATCTGAAAGCCTCTTTTGCAGGCTTTCCTTTGTCTCAAACGGCGGCGTGAAGAACTTTTTCGGGACATACATGTGCTTTACAAACCAGTCTGTGCGCTTGAACTCCTCCGCAATATAGAAGCAGCCGCAGAAGATCCCGCCCTTTTTGAGCACGCGGTGCGTCTCCCGGTATGCCGCGTCCTTGTCGGGGAAGGCGTGAAAGCCGTTCAGCGACAGCACGACGTCAAAGCTTTCCTCCCTAAACGGCAGCGCGCCGACGTCGCCCTGCACAAAGGTCACGTTTTGGATGCGCATCGCCTCCGCCCGCCGCTCGGCATTTTTCATCATATCCGCGGAGTAATCGAGACAGGTGATCTCGGCGTTCGGTAAGCTTTGATACAGCGGCATGGTAAGAACGCCCGTGCCGACCGGAACCTCCAATAGTTTTCCTGAAAAGTCCTCCGGGATCGGCGAAAGCGCATCGTTGATCCACTTTGCTGCCTGTTCCTTACCAAGTCCCCAGATCGCGCCGTCCATGAGCTTGCCCAAGACGGTCGAGCGCGTGATGATGCCGTCGTACATCGTGCCGATACTGCCGAGCGTTTTATAGGACTTTTGAATCTCCTCATGCCGTGCCATTTCATTTCCTCCCGCAAAGAAGCGTCGAGCCAGACAGTCCGAGCCAAGCCGCTTCCTTCTTTGTCATAAACCTGCCGTCGGTCGTGTCGATCAAGCGCACGTCCTCAAAGCCCTGCGCTTTGAGCATACGGACAAATGCGTCCATATCCCCGTAACGTGCCGGACTCATGAGATCGTGGATTGCGAACGTGCCGCCCTTTTTCAGCACGCGCAGCGTTTCTGAGAGAAGCTGCTGTTTGTCCTTTCCGGTGATGTTGTGATAAACATAGTTGCTTGTCACCGCGTCGAAGGTTTCATCGTCGAACGGAAGCTTCACCGCATTGCCGGGCGTAAAGCGTATATTTTTGACGCCCTCGGCTTTGGCATTCTTCTCGCAAAGCGTCTGACTGAACACGGTCTTGTAGCCGCCGCTCCAGATGTCGCAGCCGGTCATGCTTGCTTTTGGATTTCGCTTGGCACAGGCAATGGTCAGCGCGCCGCTGCCGCAGCCGACGTCAAGCCCCTCGCCACCGTCCGGAAGCTTCACATGCGCCGCCGTGCCGTCGATGATTGTCTTAGCGAGTTTGCGCTTGCCGTTGTAATCAAACGCACGGTGCAGCGATGTCATCCAGATTGCATAGAACAGAAAAACGAGCGCCGCGACGCCAAGCACGATCGCAAGGATCAGCCTGGCCGTACCGTGCAGAATCCACCCGGCTGCGCCGAACAGGACGAACAGGATCAGCATGATAGCAAAGCCCGCCCACAGTCCCGCGAGCATATTGTTCGGCACCCAATTCTTATAATCCGGTTTCATGTTCCGCTCCTTTTTGCGCGAGGATCGCAATCCACGGCTTTTCGGGATGATGCGTCGTTTTGACGCTTGCAAAGCCCGCTTCCTTCAAAGCGGCTTCCAATTCCTCCGCGGTGTAGGTGTGCATACCGTCGATGATCGTTTCAAACTGCTTGCCGGTCTTGTCCGTGCCGTCGGATTCGTTGACGATGAGAAACCGTCCGCCGGGTTTCAAAATGCGGTGAACCTGCGCAAAGCTTTTGACCGGACCCGGCCAAAAATAGACCGTTTCAAACGCGGTGGCCAGATCAAACGA
>CALFIV010000396.1 GCA_937877295.1 uncultured Clostridia bacterium | reverse complement strand
TCTGACGCGGATGCAAAAGATGCCGCACCTCCGACGCCGCGGATTTGACGCAGATCATGACGCGGCTGACCTTGAAACCGCCGCCCGTGGAGCCTGCGCACGCGCCGATGAACATGCATGCGACGAGAACCGTTTGCGAAAACACCGGCCAGTCCTTTGCAAAGTCGACCGTGCCGTAGCCGGTGGACGAGATCAGCGACGCGACCTGAAACAGCGAATTGCGGAACGTGCCAAACACGCCGATCGCGCTTTGATATGTATTGATTGAGATCAGCACGATCGCAGAGAGTACGATGATGCCGTACACGTGCAGCTCCTCGGATTTGAACGCGTCCTTCGCTTTGCCGATCAGGATGAAATAGTACAGATTGAAGTTGACGCCGAACAGCAGCATGAACACCGCCATGACGATATCGACATATGCGCTGTCGTACGCCGCGATGCCCGCATTTCTGACCGCAAAGCCGCCCGTGCCGGCAACGCCGAAGCTGTTGCACAGCGCGTCAAACAGCGGCATGCCGCCGCAAAGCAGCAGGATGGCGAGCAGCGCGGTCATCGCCGCATACACGCCGTAGAGAATCTTTGCAGTATCGCGCATGCGCGGGACAAGCTTGCCGACCACCGGGCCGGGGACTTCGGCGCGCATCAGATGCATCGAACGCTCCTCGCCCATCGGCATGACCGCCAGCACAAACACCAGCACGCCCATGCCGCCGATCCAATGGGAAAAGCTTCTCCAGAACAGGATGCAGTGCGGCAGCTGCTCAACCGAGCTCAAAATGGACGCACCGGTTGTGGTGAGCCCGGAAACGATCTCAAAGATACAGTCCCAAAAGGACTCGAATTCACCCGAAAGCCAAAATGGCACAGCGCCGAACAGACTCATCAGCACCCATGCCGCCGCGACGGTCAGAAAGCCTTCGCGCGCGTAGATCGCCGTATTCTGCGGCTTTTTGACGCCGAACAGACTCAGCAGAAGCAGGATGCCGATCGCCGGCAAAAAGCACCACGTCTTAGCCTCGTGGTAGATAAGCCCTACGATCACCGACGGCAGCATCAGCACGGCTTCGACGAGCATGATGCGGCTCAGAAGAAACACTACCATGCGCCGGTTCATCTGGCGTCCTCCACGATGTCGCCGAGATCATTCATCAGACGCTGCTCCGTCACGACCAGCACCACGTCGCCCGCCTGAATGCAATCCATGCCGCCGGGGATGATCGCCTTGCCGTTGCGCACGATGCAGGCGATCAGGATATGCTTTTTCGTCTTCAGATCTTTGAGCGGAATATCCAGCAGCTTCTTGTTTTCGGCGCTTGCCAGAAACTCCAGCACCTCGATCGAGCCGTCCGCGATCTTGTACAGTCCGCGGATCTCGCCCTGATCGGCGCTCGCCTCACGCGAACGGACATAGCGCAGCACCCGGTTGCTGGCGACGCGCTTCGGCGAAATCACCGAATCGAGCGCGACGTCCTTGACAAGCGTTTCCAAAGAATCGTTGTTGACCTTTGCAATGACCTTCCCTACCTTGCGGTGCTTGGCATAGAGCGCGGAAAGGATATTGCCCTCATCGAGCCCGGTCAGCGCGACAAACGCATCGGTCGATTCGATGCCCTCCTCCTGCAAGAGCTCGTGATCGGTCACATCGCCGTTCAGAACCACCGCGTCGGGCAGCTGCTCCGCCATCGCGCGGGCGCGGTCATGATTGCGCTCGATGATCTTGACCGAGAGATTGCTCTTCAAAAGCTCCTGTGCCAGATAATAGGAAATGCGTCCGCCTCCGCCGATCATGACCGAACGAACGGGGTTTGCAAGCACGCCCGCCTTCCGGAGCGTCCGTGCCACCTCGCGCGGCGCGCCGGTCAGATACAGCGTATCGCCGCCCTGCAGCACAAACGAGCCGCCCGGGATCGTATACGCACCGTTGCGTTCGACCGCGCAGATCAGCACCTTGCTGCCGAGCTTCTGCGGCAGTTCAAACAGCGGAATCCCGTTCAGGATGCTCTTTTCGGGCAGCTTGGAAGAAACCAGCTCGACGCGTCCTTGGGCAAACAGCTCTACGTGCATGGCCGCCGGGAAGCGCAGGACTCTTGCAATTTCCTCCGCCGCCTGCCGGTCCGGGTTGACCGTCATCGAAAGGCCGAGGTCCTCGGAAATCTGATACATATGCGCCGCGTATTCGGGGTTTCTGACGCGCGCGACCGTATGCTTCGCACCGATCTTATGCGCGATCAGACAGGACAGCAGGTTCAGCTCGTCGCTCTGCGTCATCGCCAGCATCAGGTCCGCATCCTTCGCGCCTGCCGATTCGAGCACCGAAAAGACCGCTCCGTTGCCGACATAGCCGATGACGTCCTGCGTGTTGCTGATCTGTTCGATGACCTGCTCGCTCTGATCCACGATGGTAACGCGATGTCCCTCCGCAACCAGTTGTACCGCGAGCGTCGATCCCATCTTCCCGCAGCCGACTATGATAATTTGCATATATGGTCCTCCGTATTCCGATAAATGCCGATATTTTGGATAGTATATCATATTGCGTATGGAATTGCAAGATATGCCGATTTGCCGCCGCCGGTGCGCTTGCGGCGGATTTTTTGTTTTTGGGGCTTGTGAACAGAGAAAAAGTATGCTATCATAAATCGACTATCCGATAGGGAGATTTTCATGAAAAAGTTTGTTTCGATCCTTGCGATCGCCGTATTGCTGCTTGCCACCGTCGGCTGCTCCTGCGGGCTCAGCTGCTGCGCAAAGTCTCAAGTCCCGACGCCGCCCGAAAACGCTACGTTTACGCTTGCGTGTGATGATGCGTCGACAAAAACGCTGCTTACCTATTTCCAGGCGAACACCGGCTATCAGCCGAGCTTTGCGGATGTGACCGCAGCCGCCGAAGGCGAGGTTGCCGACCCTGCCGCCAACGCCGCAACCGCATGCGTCGCCGTGTTGAAGGACGAAGCGAACGCCGCGGCGCTTGAAGAGGCAGGCTGGACGCGCGTGACGCTCGACAACGCGTTTGGGCTGATCGTTCTGGAAGCGCCGGCAAATTCCGCCGCGGCGCGCAACGCGGACGCCGTTTCCGCGCTGAAGGTCTGGCTCGGCGGCACGGAGGCGCAATACCTCTTTGAACATCCCGATCTTCTGAAATAAGACCCGTTTCTTCCGATCCCGAACCTGCCGTTCGGGATTTTTTGTTGCCCGGCCGAACGGCGCGAGGGTTGTTTTTCACCGGCGGGAATGCTATAATAGACTATCATGCATAAGAAGCGAGGAACAGATTATGAGCGAACGGAAAAAGATCGGCCTTTGCCTCGGCTCAGGCGGCGGCAGAGGGATTGCGCACATCGGCGTTTTACAGGTGTTGGAGGAGCATAACGTCCCCATCGATATGATCTCGGGCTGCAGCGCAGGCGCGCTGGTGGCGGCGATCTATGCGGCTGGGACGGATCTCAAAATGCTGGAGCATTACATTTTGACGCTGCTTCCGAAGGACATCCTCGACCCCACGATCGTCACGCGCGGCGGCGTACTCTCGGGCAGCAAAGTAGAGGAAATCATCTGTACGCTCTCGCACGGTATGAACATCGAGGACACGCGCATTCCTTGCTTCATCGGTGCGACCGATCTGGAGACCGCGGAATATCATATCTTTGACCATTGCAAGCTGCACGAGGCGGCGCGCGCAAGCATGGCCGTGCCGGGCGTCTTTACGCCCGTGTGCATTCAGGGGCATTGGTATGTGGACGGCGGCACGCTGCAGGAGCTGCCGGTCGAGGTTTTGCGGAACAACGGCGCGGACGCGGTCATTGCGGTCGATCTGTCGATCAAGAGCCCGTTCGTGATCCAGCCCGGCAAAGCGCCGACGGCGCATGCGACGGTGCTTCGTTCGTTCGATCTGATGCAGAAAACAATGGGCAGACTGCGCAACGATCCCGTAGACGTGCGCATCAAGCCGGACGTGTCCTTTATGGGGCTCGTTTCCACCACCGGAGCGGAACGCGCGATCGCGATAGGCCGCGCCTGCGCGGAAGCAGCAATGCCCGAAATCGAAGCGCTGCTCGGTTGAAAACCGCTTTTCGAAACAGAAAAACGCCGGATCGCTCCGGCGTTTCAGCGTGTCAAAAAACCTTTTGACACGCTGAGCAGGCTGCCGTAAAGGGAGAGATGGCGACGCGCGGGAAGCGTGCGACG
>CALFIV010000395.1 GCA_937877295.1 uncultured Clostridia bacterium | reverse complement strand
CGAAGCTGCTCGCGGGAAAGAATCGACAGATCGGCCGGCGCGACGTCGAAGACGGTGCGGCAGCCGGTTTCGCCGCGCGCAGCCATGCGTCCGATCGCGCGCGCAAAGGCGACGAGCACGCCAGCAGTGAATTCGGGGTTGGAATCGAGCGTGAGCGCATATTCGATCCGGTGCGTGTGCTCGCCGTTCAATCCCGTCTTTCCGGTGCGGATCACAAATCCGCCGTGCGGCAGCGCACTGTGATTCTTTTGCATTTCCTCTGCGGTAATGAACGTCACCGTCGTGTCGTAGTCGGCGAAGTAGTTCGGCATCGTCTTGATCGCCGTTTCAATCGCGTCGCGGTCTGCGTCCGGCGCTGCGACGACGTAGCATTCTCTGAGATGCTTCTGCCGCGCGGAAAGCTCCGGCTGTTTGCCTGAGCGCACGGCTTCGAGCGCTTCGGGAATCGGCACGGTATACTGTCTCGCGTCCAGCACGCCCGGGATGCGGCGGATCGCGTCGGAATGCCCCTGGCTCACGCCGCGTCCCCAGAAGGTGTAATCCTTGCCGTCCGGCAGAATCGCGCTTGCGTACAGCCGGTTCAAAGAGAACATACCGGGGTCCCATCCGCAGGAGATCAGCGCGAGCTTGCCGCCCGCCTTGGCGGCTGCGTCGACCGCATCGAAGTGAACCGGAATGTTCGCGTGCGTGTCGAAGCTGTCGATTACATGAAAGTTCTTTGCCAAGCACGGCGTCAGCTCCGGCAGGTCGGTTGCGCTGCCGCCGCAGAGGATTACCGCATCGATCTCTTCCCGATGCGAAAGGATCTCGTCGGCCGCATAGACCGGAACGCCGGTTTTCGCAGCAACCGCTTTCGGGTCGCGCCGCGTAAAAATTCCGGCAAGCTCCATATCGGGGTTCTGTTGGATCGCGGCCTCCACGCCGCGTCCGAGGTTTCCGTATCCGTAGATCGCCAATTTCATTTTTTTGCTCCTTTTTGGGCTGTTAAAAAGTGTTAAGTGTCATTCTGAGGAGCGCAGGGACGAAGGATCTCAGAGCGGAAAGACCTGTAAATCAAGTTTTTCAAACTTGCGTTCAGAGATTCTTCGCCTTACGGCTCAGAATGACAGGGCTTTTTACGCCCTCGTAATTCCCAACAGTCAATATTATATATGATTTTCCGGATTTGTCAATCACTTTATATATTATTATTGAAAACTGTCGGCGGCGTCTTGCGTACGGCACATCCGGGAGAGACGGTCAGTCTTCCTCAAACAAATGCCTGTATTTTTGAAAGAAGGTGTAATAGATCCTGGTGTTTTCGAGCTCCCACCAGTTTTTGATGACGACGCGCGACGCGTCGAGGTCGTAGATGCGCGCGCCGGACATGGCAAGCAGGAACGGTGAATGCGTGGCAAGAATCAACTGGCAGCCGCAATAGCGCGCCAGCTCTTCCAGAAGGTGCATGAGCTCCAGCTGCGTTTTCGGCGACATGCTGTTTTCCGGCTCGTCGAGGCAGTAGAGCATATCGTTCTGCAGCTTTTCGCGGAAGTATTCAAGCGCCGTTTCGCCGTTGCTGTTGAGCTTGATCTTCGTGCCGACCTCACGGCGCAGGAACTTGCGGCGCGACAGCGTTTTGCGGCGGGACTGCACCTGCAGCCGCAGCGCTTCATAATCGTCCATGCTGTTCAAAACGACGTTGTCGCCGAACTTGAACTTTGCATATTCCGCCTTACCGGTTTCGATTGCATCGCCGATCTCGGCGTTGTTGTCGCGCACGGCGAGCATATAATCGAATACGTCGTCGCTCGTGATGATGCGGCTGCCGTTCGGAATTCGCGCCAAACCGCCTTCTTCATCCGTTCCGGTGCGGTAGGTGCATCGCGCGGCATAGGCGTCGAACAGCTCGCTTGAATTGAACGGCGATACGCGCAAAAGTCCGAGCTTTGCCGCGATCAGATTCAAAAGCGTGCTCTTGCCCGAGCCGTTACCGCCGTAAAAGATTGTGATGCGCGCAAAGCTGAGTTCTTTCAACTGCTTGGACGGAAAGACGCCGCAGGGATAGATGTTGTCGATGTAGCCGAGCGAGCCGCCGTTTTCCTGCATGCGCCGGGTGATCAGCGCTTCTTCCTGTTCGATCGGTATAGAAAAGCTGTCCAGATACATCAGAATCCTCCCGTCAATGCTCGAACCCGTGCACCCAATCGGAGCGCTTATAGTAGATGAAATAGATGACCGAGCTGATGAACCATGTCAGCGGATAGGCGGCAAAGAGCAGAATGATGTCGTGGCGGACGTGCATCGCGACCGTGATGTAGATGATGCGGATGACGCACCACACGATCAGCATGATGAGCATCGGCACAATCGCCTTGCCTGCGCCGCGGCATATGCCTGCGACCGCATGGGAGAACGCGAGCAGGCAATAGAACAGCGATTCCACGCGAAACTGCCGGACACCGATGGCAATGATCTCTTCCACTGCCGCAGGATCTGTGTCCGTGATAAAGGTCGAGATCAGGAATCCGCCGAAGAAAAAGACAATGAGACCGATCAGCTCCGCCATGGCGATGGAGGTCACAATGCCGAAGCGCGCGCCGAGCTTTGCGCGGTCATACTGCTTCGCACCGAGGTTCTGTCCGATGAAGCTCGTCAGCGCCATCGAGAAGCTCATAATCGGCAAAAACACGAAGCCCTCGATGCGCGAATATGCCCCGCAGGCGGCCATGGCGAGCGCGCCGAAGCTGTTGATGTGCGTCTGCACCAGCACGTTGGCAAAGCCGATGACGGAGTTCTGCACGCCGGTCGGGATGCCGTATTTGACGATCTCCCTGAGACTTTCGCGATCCATACGCAGCTTTTTCCATTCGAGCCGGTAGACCGTGCCCTTGCGCGTGAGCTGCCAAGTGCAAAGAAGCGCGCTGACCGTCTGCGACAGCACGGTCGCGATCGCCGCCCATTCCACGCCCAAGCCCAGAAGCCCTACGAAGAACAGGTCCAAGATCACGTTCAACACCGAGGAAATGATCAGATAATACAGCGGACGGCGGCTGTCGCCGACGGCATTCATGACGCCCTTGAACGAGTTGTAGATGACCACCGGCACAGAGCCGAGAAAATAGTAGCGCAAATACGCCGTGGAGTTCGGCAGAACGTCCTCCGGCACGCCCATCCAGCGCAGGATCTGCGGGGTCATCAGCACGCCGAAAACCGACAGCACGACGCCGCAAATCAGCGAGAATACCGCGTTGGTGTGTACCGCCTTGCTGACGCGCTCCGTATCGCCCGCGCCGAAATACCGCGAGATGACGACGCCCGCGCCCATCGACGCGCCAACAAAAAAGCTGATCAACAGATAGATCAGGCTGCCCGAGGAATTGACAGCGGCAAGCGCTTCCTTTCCGAGAAAGTTTCCGACGATCCAGGAGTCTGCGGTATTGTAGAGCTGCTGGAAGAGCTGACTCAAAAAGATCGGCAGCGCAAACGAGGCAAGCACTTTCCACGGCTTGCCTTCGGTTAAAAGCTTTGACGAATGGTGTTTCGGACGGTTTTTCTGCATGGTTCGTTCTTGCTATTCTACCGGATTCTGATATAATTATGGTATATCCCCATTCAAATGTCAACGAAAGGACGGAAAGTATATGAAAAAGGATTTGGGCGTACTGCCTGCTGTGTATCCGATGCCGGTGCTGATGGTGGCGGCATACGATGAGAACGAAAAGGTCAACGTGATGAACGTCGCTTGGGGGCAGATCTGCGACGAGGACAAGATCATCCTCTTCATCGGCGAAGGCAAGAAAACATGGCTGAACATTCAGGCGAGCAAGGCGTTCACCGTTGCGCTCGCGGACAAGGCGCATATGGACGTGGCCGACTTCTTCGGCATTGCCTCCGGCAACAAGATCAACGACAAGTTCGAGCGTACGGGCTATCATGCGGGAAAGAGCGACAAGGTGCATGCGCCCATCATTGAGGAGTTCCCGCTCGTGATGGAATGCGAGCTTCTGGAGTTTCTGCACAGCGATTATGTGGACGGCATCGTAGGAAAGATCGTCAACGTCAAGGCGGACGAGGCCGTACTCAACGAAGCCGGCAAGGTCGAGCCGGAGAAGCTCAACGCGATCCTGTTCGATCAGTTCCGCAACGGCTACTACACCGTCGGCGAAAAGGTCGGCAAGGCGTGGAACGCCGGCGCTGCGCTGATGAAGCAATAACCGATCGGAAAACATCAAAGGAAAGCTCCGGGCAAACCGGAGCTTTTGACGTTTATGCGTGTTTCTTGCGATTGCGCAGCCAAACGCCCCACATGCGAAACACGGTGGAGATCAGCAGCACGCCGATGGCCATTGCGCCCGCGATCATGGCGGTTGCCATGCCCTTGTCGTACGCTTCGTTGAGCATGCCGCGGCGGATGAAGTCCATTGTATAGTAGATGCCAGACCCCGGGATCAGCGGAACGAGCGCGCAAAGCAGATAGCTTGTCGCGGGGAACTTGCGGATGCGCGCCATAATTTCGGCATACACCGACGAGGCCGCCGCTGCGAACAGGTAGCTGATGGGCTCGGAGAGCCCCGCGCGCATACAAAGGCTGCAGACCAGCCACGAGATTACGCTGCCGAGCAGCGCAAACGGGATGCCGCGTCCGTGCATGTTGAACATCAGGCCGAATCCGAGCGTACCCACAAGCCCTGCAAGGCATTGCAGCGGCAGGGAATACTCGATCGGCACAAGCCCGGTCGCCACGGCGGGGAACAGATGCCGCGCAAGCGTCACGCCCGCGCTCGTGCCGACGCACAGCGCGACCGCAATGATCAGAACCTGCACCAGACGGTTGAGGCCGGACATCGTGTCGCCGTAGATGATGTCGCGGAGGCTGTTCGTAAAGAGAAAGCCCGGGACAAGGATCATGATCGCGCCGATGACCGTGATGTCCGCATTTTTGCCGACGCCGGCCGCCGCCAGCGCGTTTGCGAGAAAACCGAGAATGAAGCTGCACACAAACGACGTGAAGAACGTGTTGGCATGCAGACGCCCCATGAACTGCAAAGAGCCGCCGATCGCAAGCCCGCACAGCCCGGCCGCCAGCATTTCAAGAATTCCGCCGCCGAAGAACGCGGCAAAGCCGACGCCGATCAGAAACGCCGCGACGTAATAGACAAAGAGGTTATAACGGCAGACGCTGCTCTCCGTTTCACGCAGCAGCTTGCGCGCCGTATGGATGTCGGGCCGCTCCGCACAGATCCGGCGGCACAACGCCGAATACCGCTCGATGCCGTCCAGCATCGTTGTGCTGCTCTTGAGCCGGCGGATCTTGGTCAGGATCTGACCTTCGTCGGTTTCGAGGCTCGCCATGATGCAGTTCGGGATCACAAATGCGTCCACACGCTGTACGCCGTATGCTTCGACGATCCGCGTGATGGTATCCTCGACGCGGTAGGTTTCCGCGCCGCATGCCTGCAGCTTGTTTGCAAGGGAAACGGCAAATTCCAACAGCTCCTCATGGAACGATCCGACGCCGGTGCGCACCGTTTCGGGCACGGGGTCGGGCTGCAGGTTCGACTTTGCCTGCAGGACGGAACGCCTGTGTTGTCTTTGGTCTTTTTTCTTCATATTGATACTCCGGAAAGAATCCATTTCGCGCAGCAAAGTATATCAGCCGCACAAGAAAAAAGCAAGAGCAACTTTCGGACGGTTGCGGACCGAAGCGGATTGTGCTATACTGAAACGTACGCAAGCGGGAAAGGAGCGCATTTTGGAGCAGATCCGGACCGAACAGAATCAGAAGCAACCGAAGACGAGGCGGCAGAAGCTGCTGCGCGTGCTTGGCGCGATTGCGTTTGTTTTGGCGAACGCCGTCGTGCTGTTCTTCACAGCGCGAAACGATTTTGCAAAGGAGCGCCCGGCGATTCCGCTGAACCCGTTTGCGGGGAAAAACCTCGTCTTTCTGATCTGCGCCATCGGCTGCTTTGTGCTCGCGATCGGCACGGAAACGGTGAAGTTTCTGTTCA
This sequence comes from uncultured Clostridia bacterium, assembly GCA_937877295.1. Next base: position 1,051 of record CALFIV010000395.1, on the reverse strand, counting down.
TGATGAAGCGCCTCAAAGAGCGCGTGTCCGTGCGGCAGGCGTTTGAGACGATGGTGCTCGGGAAGTATTACGACTACATCACGCCGTCCGGCGCGGGCGGACAGCCGTATCAGATCTGGGATCTTCATGTGCACGGCTATTCGACCGGCGCGTCCTCGGCCATGCCGCTGGCGTCGTTTGTGACGATGCAGTTCGGCTTTGTCATCATTGCGATCTGCGTATTCCTGTTCGGCTATGACGCGGTGAACACGGTCGGCATTCGCATTGCAGCCTACGTCGGGCTGATCTTCTATTCTGCCGTGCCGATTCTCATCGTGCTGACGGCGGTCTCACCGAAGGCGACGGCCCGCATCATTGGATTTTTTGTACGGATCGGCGCAAAGATCCGTCTGATCAAGGACGAAGCGCACACGACGGAGCGCGTCGAGAGCGCGCTGAAGCGCTATTCCGACAGCTTGAAGTACATTGCGCAGAGCAAGCCGCTTCTGATCTCGCTGTTCGCGCTGTCGATCGTATATCAGCTCGCGATCTGCTCCATCCCGTACTTTGTCGTGTGCATGTTCGGCGGCGATCTCGGATTTTTCCGTTCGCTTTGTATGTGCGTGTACGTCTACTTTTCGGTCACCATCGTGCCGACGCCCGGCAATGCCGGCGCGGCGGAGGGGTCGTTCTATATCCTGTTTAACCAGCTCGATACCTCCGGCATCTTCTGGGCGATGCTCATCTGGCGGTTTCTGACCTACTACATCTTTTTGCTGCTCGGCGTGATCATCTACGCCGTGCGCGCAATCGAACGCGCGGTGCGTGGGCACTGATTGTGCTGGATGTCGCCGTCGCCGCCACCGGAGCGTTACTGGGGCTTTACACGCTGCGCCTTTCCGATTGGACGCAGGTTGCCAAGCTGGTGCCGCTGGCGCTGATCGCCATTGGCTGCGTGATGAACCTCGTCGATCGCGCCATCAACGGCCCGGATCTGAAACGGGAGCGCAGCATCCTCTACACGAACCTGACGGGACATACCGCTTTCCGCACACCTGCGGATGAGGAGAAG
>CALFIV010000394.1 GCA_937877295.1 uncultured Clostridia bacterium | reverse complement strand
AGCCAGACCATCAGAGGTTCACGACAATCATACAGCTTCCGACCGCAGAAATTACGGTATTCTCCCCGTCCACGCGGCCTTCCGCGCCTTCCACGATCATGTATTTTTGCGCATCCGAGCTGTACAGAAGCGACAGTGTTTGCGCTCCCGCTACGCCGTCCTGCTCAAGACCGTGTTGACGCTGGAAAAGCTGTACCGCATACTCTGTGCTGCTGCCGAAATAGTCAGTCGTCTCTTCGATTTCGAGATACCCGAGCTCCATCAGCCGTGTTTGCAGGGTTGTGACATCTTCCCCTTTATCGTGTTTTTTCAGAGATTGATAGATTTGGTCGGGCGCGTCCGCAGTCCCCGTCGGTTCACCCGTCGGATCATCGGAGCTGTCGGGATCACCGCCGTTCTCCGGATCGTCTCCGATCGGCTCAAGATAAGGTTCTGTTCCGCTTTGCGAGTCCGTGTCCGGAACAGCATCCTGATCCGGCGCACGTAAAAGAGCGGGCAGCGGCGCAATCGCTTCCGTATCCGGTGCGGCTTGCTCCTCGGTTTTACCGGAACACGATGCAATTCCGACAATCAGCGCAATCAAAAACAACAGCAAAGCCGCGGCAATCAGCACGACGGTCAGGACCGCCCGCTTCTCCGAGGTTTTCAAAGACTTCCAGTTATGAATGATATAGGGAATGGTAAGCTTCGATTTTTCCATACCGTGAGTGTACCGTATTCCGATCCGTTGCGCAAGCTTTGCCCGACGAAATTCAACAAAATTTCATATCTATTTTGCATTTATGTTGCATCTTGGGAGATCCGGCCGATGGCGTCGTCACTCTGCCTGCTGTACCTGCTGTTCCTGCCGTTCGTACCAGTATGTTACGATTTCCTCCACCGCTACCGCGCCGGAGCTGCCCGACAGGCCGTTGGGGATAAACACGATGATCGCGATCTCCGGATCTTCGCGCGGTGTGATTGCCGCAAACCAGCAGGTGTTTTCAATGTCGATGTTATTTGAAGCCGCCGTCTGTGCCGTACCGGTCTTTCCGCTGATGCGTTCGAGATACCCCGCCTGCTCGAACGTTTTCGAGAACACCGATGACGCCGTGCCGCCGTCTTCCGGAGATACGACGCCCTTCATGCCTTCCAGAATGAGATCCCAGTATGCATCAGGCGCGAAGATCGAATCGACCTCTTTCGGTTTGTTTTCATAATACAGCGATCCGTCCGGGCGCTCCACACGCTTCAACACTGTCGCCTGATACGTTGTACCGCGGTTTGCAATCGTTGCGATGTAACGCGCGATCGAAATCGGCGTTACCAGCATAACGCCCTGACCGATGCCCGTCTGAATCGTATAGGTCGGCTTCCAACGCAGTTCTTCGAGCCATGTCGAGATCGAAACGATCCAGCTCGTATGCGCATAGGAGACGCCAACCGGAATGTTGAGCTCTTCCTTGAGAATCTCACGGATTTCGCTGCCGCGCTCGCGCTGTTCGCCGTCCATCAGCCGCAAAAGGCGGTCGGCACACACCTGCAGCTTTTCGTTGGATACGTTGAATCCGTTCTGGGTTGTGATCGATTTCAGAAGGTTATAGATGCGGTTGTAGATCAATCTCGGCAGTGCGGAGGTCTGCTCGGACAGCGACTTGTCGCAATCGTAGCGCGCTTTTTGTCCGCCGATCTGAACGGTCAGTTCGCCGGGCAATTCGACGCCGGTAGTATCCTTGAGGCCCAGACGTCCT
>CALFIV010000393.1 GCA_937877295.1 uncultured Clostridia bacterium | reverse complement strand
GCTGCCGGCTTCTTTTTGCATGGGCGGGTTCGAGTACGACGAACAAAACGGCGCGATCCGCTATTGCTTTACGCAGTGCCCGAACGCAGAGTTTGCCAAGCGTCACCACATGGAGGATGTGCTTCCGGTGATGTGCAACTGCGACCATTTTGCCATGCAGAAGCTCCACGCCGCGCTGATCCGCGAAGGGACCTGCATCACGTCCGATCGCTGCGATTACTGCATCGTCGGCGATCAAAACCCGATCGCAAAGGCGTATGAACTGAAAAAAACGGACAATGGACTGCTGGTCAGTGTGAGAAAAGAGACGAACGCATGAAATACAGGGGAATCTACTGGACGCTGTTTGTGCCGATGATGAAAAAGAGCATATAGAAGCGTTTCGGGAAAGCGCTTGCGAAGCAGTCGATTCAAAAGGGCAAGACGGAATACCGCCGCCTCCTTGCACACGCAGACGAGCTCGGTCCGGGCAATCCGATGGCGACAAACGCATATTTTGCCTACGTGTTTGCCGCAGCGTGGCTTGGCAGCGAAAAGCAAATTTCGCCGGATGAAATGGGGAGGGTCATGACCGACGTGCTCGAAAGCCGCCTTTTGCGTACGGTTTTCGGCATGACAGACCTGAACCGTACGCCGAAGAAATGGGAAACGGACATGCAGACGTATGCGGCGTGGTATGAAAAGCACGGCAGGGACTATCCGGTCAACTGGGTGGTGAACTTTGACCCGACCAAGCACCGCGACGGGAGCTACTATTATTTCACCCGATGCCCGATCTGCGAATTCTGCGAGCGTGAAGGAATCGCCGAGCTGATGCCCGCGCTGTGCGCAACCGATGAGGTCATGTTCCGTTTGCAGCACGGGAAGCTGCACCGGGAGCATACGATCGTAAACGGCGACAGGATCTGCGATTATTGGGTGACGGGCGAGCGGGCGGAGGATGCAAAATGATCCGGCAGGAAACGTACGGAGGCAATGGCTGATGAAGAAAAAGACATGGGATCTGTATGCACCGATTTATCAGCGCGCCATGAGAGCGGACCGCAAGGTGTACGAATTCATGTACGACCGCATTCCCGAAGTCATCCGGGACAAAGAGGTGCTGGAGATTGCCACCGGACCGGGGCTGCTTGCAAAGCATGTGGCGCCTTTTGCAAAGAGCATGACCGCCACGGACTATTCGGACGGGATGATCGCAGAGGCAAGAAAAGGCGAATGCCCCAAGAATCTGACGTTCGAGATCGCAGACGCAATGCAGCTTCCATATGCGGACAATTCCTTTGATGCCGTGCTGATCGCCAACGCTTTACACATCGTTCCCGATCCGGAGAAGGCGCTCAAGGAGATCGACCGGGTTCTGCACCCCGGAGGCATTCTGATCGCGCCGAACTTTGTGGAGCACAAAGGAACCGTTTTGAGCCGCATTTGGTCGGGAATTCTGCGGGTCGCAGGCGTGCGGTTCGAGCACCAGTGGACGGCGGAGGAATACGTGCAATTTCTCGAAACAAACGGATGGAAGGTCGTCTTCCGCAAAGAAATGGCCGCCAGAATCACCCTGCTGTATACAGAATGTGAAAGGGCACAAACCCGATGACCATATACGAGTACGGAACGGAACAGGAGAAAAAAGTCCTCTTCATAGCCACGGCTGCGTTGGAGCCGTATTGGGCGTTTCAAAAGCAGGCGGAGGCGCTGGGAGAAAGCTACCATGTATACGCCGTGGCCGCGGACGGACATGACGGAAAACCGGGCGATTTCGTTTCTGTTGAGAAAACCGTTGCGGATATGACGGCGGAGCTGAAACGGCGCGGCGTTGCGGCGCTTTATGCGGCATACGGCCTTTCGATGGGCGGGGCGATTATCGTTCGGTTTCTCGCGACGGGCAGTATCCCGACGAAAAAGGCAATCATCGACGGCGGCATCCTCCCTTACACCTATCCGAAATGGATCTGCAGACTGATCCATGCCAAGGACTATCTCGCCATGCGCACCCTCACAAAAAGCAGGTGGCTATTGGAGCTCGCCGCGCCGCCGGAGAAATATACGGCGGAGGGGAACGATCCCAAGGAAGAGTACGACGCCCTGAAGCAGTACGAACGGAACGGCGTACAGATCGTCAAAGACGGTGAAGTTGTTGCAAACGAGAACGGCATCACAAACGAGCAAATGGTCACCGTTCAGGACGCGATTGCGAATCTTGACAATTCGGCAAAAATCCAATTCCTTGACAACGAGGAAATGCGTTCGCTCGTTCAGGCGTTCGGCGGTGAAGCTGCATCGGGCATAACGCAGAGTGCATCCGCAGAGCGCGAAGAGGAACAAAAATATCGTCAGACCGTCAGAGAGATCAACAACGATACCACGCTTTCGCCCGAGCTGAAGCAGAAGCGGTTGGAAGCTGCGAAGCGCACCCGGCAGAACGCGAAAAGCGAAGCAAGCAAGATTGCAGACACGGCGTTGACGAATAAGAAGGGCATCGGCGCGAAACTGGAAACCGACGGAAACGGGACGGTAAAGGTCGGCAAGGGATCGGGCAAGGTCACATACGATTTCAGTACGAAAGACAATCCCGGTCATCAGTCGGTTGACAGCATGACCGCAACGGAGCAATCCGTATTGCGTATCGCAAAGATCGTTGCCGCATCGAGATCCGATGTCAATGTCAAGGTCGAAGCGGAATTTGTCGGGGAACACGTGAACGAGAACGGCTATTATGACCGCAGCACGAACACGATCCACATCAATATGTCGGGCGATAACTCCGTGCTGTGGACGCTCTCGCATGAGCTGACGCACCATCTTGCGAACACGGACACCGAAGCGTATGCTGCATTGAGAGCCGCTATTGAAACCGCGCTGAAAGACAGCAAGCTGACAACGACGGAACTGGAAGAACGCGGCTTTGAGTACGACATTGACAGGGTTGATCCGTACATTGCGCGTGAAGGAAATCTGTGGGATGCGCTCGTTGCGTTTGAACGTGAAGAGCATGGCTACGGCAAGAACGCGGAAGAAGAGGTTGTCGCAAGATGCTGCGAGAGCTTCCTCGGCTTCAATCAGTTTGTCAAGGAATTCGCACACAAGCAGTACAAGTCTGCAAAGGCTATCAATAAATTCATCGCGCAGATGAACATTGATATGCAGCGCGTCAGCGAAGAAGCACTGCAGAGCGCGGAGCAGAGGAACATTTGGAACGACGAATCGCCGGAGAATCAGATCCTTCGTCAGCTCACGGAGATTGACAGGATTGCGAACCTTTGGAGAATCGCCGTCAATGCCGAAGCGAAGAAGCGTCAGGTTACAGACGAAAGCGTGAATACGAATACGCGTGTTCACATGTCGTTTATGGATGGTGTTACGCTTAACGGAAATGTTGACCGCATCCTGAACATGAATAATGATGAAGCGATGCGGATGAAGGAAGAAGGTCTGTTTGTTCAGGTAATGGATCATACGCCGATCATTATCACCGATAATGTAAAGGACGCATCGAATCTAAAAGTTGTCATGCGATTTGACGCTGCATATCTTGCAATTCGACATGATGGTGTATTAGAAGGGCATTATCATAATTATGGAGCGCAATTTAACGAAATCGTAAACGGTATTCTCAACAACCCTGAAGCAATTATTCGACTTGCAAATGGTCGGCTAAACCTTTTGGGCACCGTGGAACATAAAAAGGGAAATACAAGTATTGCAAGCGTTGAATTGAACACGGTTCAGAATATCGACAACAAATACGATTATTACAATCTTGTTGTTACGGTAACACCTGCACAGGATAACTATATCAGAAATCTGTCTCAAAAAGCGAAGAACGTTGAGTACGTAAAAAAAGACTTGGAGCAAGTTAACCCTCAACTGTACAAGTGGTTGAGCATTTTTAACACCAAATCTTCTATTAACAGTATATCCTCTACAAAGGATGTTGTCAAGCAAGAAATTACATCCGCGAAAACGTCGATCAAACAGATTCCGGCATTGTTCACGAACAGCAATGTTGGTGTTACGAAAAATGATAACACATCACATTTATATGACATTCGTGATTGGAATAAAGATGGAACCGCCGATCCGTCTAAAACGGATGCACCGATGCCCGGCAAAGCTGGCGTATCGATCACAAGCGATTCCTTCAATAACAATATACCATCAACAAAGGATTCTGTCAAGCTGTCCGATGTCGATTCCCCAACGGTGAACCGCATTGCAGACGAGACATTCCCGATTCAGCCGAAGACGAACCGTGCTGAAGCCAAGTACGAAAAGACCGTCGCACACGATACGAAGGTACGGCTTGCGGATATCCAAGACTCGATGTTCCATCCTGTCATGCGCTCCATCAAGGACGCTGTTCCTATCAGCGAGAGAACGCTTGCAAAGGCGCGGTCGCTGAAGGAGATTCCGTATGACATCTCGATGTATGAGGACACCGAGAAAGCCATCGTAGGCCTTGCGAAATTCATCAAGGAAAACTACAGCGGCAAGTACGATGTGCAGGGAAATCTTCTGCTGCCGGAAGAAACGGTGCAAAGCAACAACATCGTCAGCAACGCATCTTATCTGAAGGACGCAGAGCCGACCACGGAGTGCAACAGACAGACGATTTACAGAGCGTTCCTCAAGGTTGTTACCGATCAGCTTGGCAGACCTGTTATCCCTCTGTCCGTCGGAGTCCTTAATCTGCGTGGCAGCAATACCAACAGATTCGCTCGGTATAGAGTCAGAACACAGGCGAACGTACAGATCCCGACAGGCGGCGCGGTGACACCGATTGCGGTGGCTCTCACCGTCAACGGCTCTGTCATCCCCGAAAGCGTGGCGATAGTCACGCCGGCAGCGGTAGGTCAGTATTGGCACGTTAACACCGAAGCAACGATCACCGTTCCTTGCGGATGCTGCGTGACGGTTTCGGCTGTCTACTATGACGGCACGGAAGATGAAGCAGCGGTAACGCCTACGCCCTCGATCACGGTACGCCGTAACGCTCCGATCAATGTCGAGCGAATCGCGTGAGAAAGGAGACCAGAATGCACAAAATCATGAGTTATGTCTGCAAGGAAATGGAAGACATCGAAAAGAAGATTGATGAAAAGGGTGGTCTGTCCATGACCGAAATGCAGTACCTTGACACGCTTGCGCACACGAAGAAGAATCTGCTGAAAGCGGAAGAGATGAGCGACGGATCGTATCGCGGATCTTATCGTATGTCCTACGCCGAGCCGATGTACGCAGACGATGAGCGCACCGAGCGCAGCAGATATTCGACGCGCCGTGACCGCATGGGACGCTATAGTCGTGAAGACGGTTACTCACGCGACGAGGGCATGATCGAAGAACTGCGCGGCATGATGGGCGATCTTCCGGCGAACAAGCAGAGAGAACTTCAACAGCTCATCAAGCGGTACGAACGGTAACTGGTAGTCACCTTGGTAGTCACAGACCGATATTTTAGAGGATGTTAGAGGATGTTTTATCAGAAAACATAGGCATTTCGGGCTGTCGTAAAATCCTGATGGAGTTTTACAAGACCTATTCGGGCAAAACCGTCAGCAACGTGTTCTGGTCGGCGAACAACTATGCGCTGCCGCATCCCGCCCCGAAGCTCGACACCAAGCTTGAATATTGGTACGGAGAGCATGAAAAGAAAGCCAGAAAAAAGGATATGGCCTATCTCCGGTCCTATTTTGACGGGGTGACATTTCGGCAAATCGACGGCATGGCGCACGGCGAACTGGTCATGGTTCATCTGCGCCGCTTCGATCGGGAGATCAAGAAAGCGTTGGAGGGATGACGATCGTTTTAAATCAAAGCCCCGTCATGCAGGGCGTCTTATTTGTCCTGTGTGAAATTGTGTCCAAAACCCAAAACGAGCACAAGACAAGATAGAAAAAGCCCCAAAGCACTGCTGTTTTGGGGCTTGTTTTGGAGACGCCTGCGCCTTTCGGCTCGGTCACGGTTCGGCTCTTGACGTCCACTGGCGGGTGCCGCGCCTCAAATCTTTGATTTGAGCCGTGGCAGTCGCAAAGCGACCGA
>CALFIV010000392.1 GCA_937877295.1 uncultured Clostridia bacterium | reverse complement strand
CGTGATCGCGCAGCGGGTGATGCGGATCGGCGGGCAGCTTTTAAGCTGCACAAGAAAACGCCTTAAATGGACAACGTCGCCCTGCACCTCGGATTCCACGCGCCCGTCCGGAAGATTTCGCACCCAGCCCGTAAGGTCAAGCTTTTTTGCAAGCAGGCGCGCCGTATAGCGGAAGCCGACGAACTGTACGTCGCCTTCAAACACGATGCGCCAACGGACGGGCTGTTCAAATCGTTCTTCCATATGCGCTCCTTTCTGCAGTCAGTATACCATGCGTGTGCGGAAAATGGAAGAGAATCTACGGCAGAAAGGTTTCGGATATAAGAATAAATTTAGTTTGCATTTTGTGAATACATACGATATACTGTATAAGAATACAGGTCTTGCCTAAGCAAAGCCTGATAAAAAAAGGGGGGTAGTACCGCATTATGGCACTGGACTACAGGAAGTGCGCTGAGGAGATCTTCAGTCACCTCGGCGGAAAAGACAATATCGTCAGCGCTGCGCACTGCGCCACCAGGCTCCGCCTGGTTATCGCAGACAACAGCAAGATCGATAAGGCCGCCCTCGAAGAGGTAGAGGGCGTGAAGGGGATGTTCGAATCCAACGGCCAGCTTCAGCTCATCATAGGAACCGGCACCGTGAACAAGGTGTATGATGAGTTCCTTTCCGTGACGGGCCTGACGGCAGCCAGCAAAGCGGATGTAAAAGCTGCGGCGGCATCCAGGATGCCTCTGTGGAAAAAGATTCTCAAGACTCCCGGCGATGTCTTTGTGCCGATTCTCCCTGCTATCGTCGCTTCCGGCCTGATGATGGGTATCGTCGAAGCCATTCCGAAGTTCTGGCCGGCGTTCGGCGAGTCCGACTGGTTTTCCTTCCTCGATCTCGTTGCGAACACTGCGTTCGCGATGCTGCCCGTGCTTGTTGCGATTTCTGCGGCGCGCGTATTTGGCGGAAACGTGTTCCTCGGCGCGGTTATCGGTTTGATGATGGTGCACCCCGCGCTCATCAACGCATGGACGGTCGGCAACGCCGAAACAATACCGACGTGGAACATCTTCTTCTATCCGATTCAGCAGGTCGGTTATCAAGGGCACGTCATCCCGGTCATATTGGCCGTGCTGCTGATGTCAAAGCTTGAAAAGCTGCTGCATAAGATCGTGCCGGAAATGATCGACCTGTTTGTCACGCCGCTCGTGACGGTACTGGTCACCGCGTTCCTCACGTTCACGATCATCGGGCCGATCTTCTCCATCCTTGAAAACTACGTGCTGATGGGCGCAAAGTGGCTTGCCGGCACAACGGTCGGCGCAGCTGTCATGGGTGCAATCTATCCGTGGACCGTCTTCTTAGGACTCCATCATATGTATAACGTCATTGAGGCCGGCATGATCGCGCAGACGGGTCTCAACACCTGGATGCCGATCGCATCCGCCGCGAACTTTGCCCAGTTCGGCGCGTGCCTTGCGGTCGCGGTCAAGGTCAAGAACGGAAAAACCAAGTCCGTTGCGCTGCCCGCGTCGCTGTCTGCGTCTCTGGGCATCACGGAACCTGCGATCTTCGGCGTCAACTACCGCTTCATGAAACCGTTCCTGTGCGGCATGGTGGGCGGCGCGGTCGGCGCGCTGTTCGGCGCACTGTTCGGTCTCGGCGCGCCGGTTTACGGCGTCACCGGCATCCCGGCGATCCCGGCGGTCAACAACATTCCGCTGTATCTCGTTGAGCTGTTGATTTCGGCAGGCGTTGCGTTTGCGCTGACCCTCTTCATCTGGAAGGAAGACAAACCTGAGGAGAAAACGGCGGAGCCCGAACCCGAAAAGGCGCCTGAGCTTCCGACAGTCTCCGTCATCCGCTGCGCGGCAGGCAGCGTCATGCAGCCGGTCAAGGGCAACGTCATCGCGCGCGAAGCGATCCCGGACGACACGTTTGCAAGTGGCGTGCTCGGCGACGGCGTCGGCATCGAGCCGGAGGATGAACTGGTCGTCGCGCCGTTTGACGGCACGATCAGCTCGGTTGCAGAAAGCAAGCACGCGATCGGCATCGAAGCAAACGGTATGGAAATGCTGATCCACGTCGGCGTCGACACCGTCAACATGCAGGGCGACGGCTTCGAGTGTCTCGTAGCCGAAGGCGACACTGTCAAGCTCGGTCAGCCGTTGATCCGCTTCAGCCGCGAAAAGATCAAGGCGGCGGGCTACAGCGACACCGTTGCGGTACTTTTGACCAATTCCGACGACCTCGAAGGCGTCGAATGCGGTGCGAAATAAAAATCAATCACACAGGAGGACAATCATATGAAGTCGTTTGAGTACACCATTACTGATCCGGTCGGCATCCATGCGCGTCCCGCAGGCATTCTTGTCAAGGAGATTAAAAAGTATGCTTCGACCGTTACCGTCAATAAGGGCGAGAAGTCCGTCAATGCGCTCAAGCTGATGGCGCTGATGGGCATGGGCATCAAGAAGGATGACACTGTCACCGTTACCATCGAGGGTGAGGATGAGGAAGAAGTCGCTGTAAAGCTTGAGCAGTTCTTCAAAGCCAATCTCTAAGCAACACGAAAAGACGGCTGCCGATTTGACAGCCGTCTTTGTCCATATTTACAATACGGAGGTTTTAGTATGATCACAATTCAAGGAAAAGGCGTTTCTACCGGCGTTGCGCTCGGCCCGCTGTATTTCTATCAGCGCGCCAAGAGCACCGTGACCCGGTACGAAGTGACGGATACGGACGCTGAATGGGCACGGTTTAAGGCGGCACAGGAAAAGGCGATCGCAGAACTCGGCGAGCTTGCCGAAAAGGCGCGTGCCGAAGCCGGCGACGAAGCCGCGATGCTGTTTGAGACCCATCAGATGATGGCGGAGGACCTCGATTATGAGGAGAGCATTCAGAACGCGATCAACGACAAGCTGAACGCAGAGGCTGCCGTTTCCGACACCGCCGCGCAGTTTGCGGAGATGTTCGCCGCGATGGACGACGCCTATTTCCAGGCGCGAGCCGCAGACGTCAAGGACGTTTCGGGCCGCATTCTGGGCATTCTGACCGGCGCGGTTTCCGGCGGCGTGGACTCCCCCGTCCCCGTGATCCTCGCGGCGGACGATCTTGCGCCGAGCGAGACCGTACAGCTTGACAAGAGCAAGATTTTAGGCTTCATCACCGAAGGCGGCAGCGGTTCGAGCCACACGGCGATCCTCGCCCGCACAATGGGCATCCCTGCGATCATCGGCGTCGGCAGCGCGCTGAAGCCGGAAATGGCGGGGCATGAGGTCATCATCGACGGTTCTAACGGCAATATTCTGATCGACGCGGACGAGGCGTCGCGGGTCAAGATGCTCAAAAAAATGGAAGAGCAGAAAAAGATGCAGGCACTTTTGGATGAGCTCAAGGGCAAGCCGAACGTCACAAAGGACGGGCAGAGCGTGCGCATCTACTGCAATATCGGCAGTCCGGATGACGTTCCCGCGGTTCTGAAGAACGACGCGGGCGGCGTCGGACTGTTCCGCAGCGAGTTCCTGTACCTGAACTGCGACGATTATCCCAGCGAGGATTACCAGTTCGAGGCATACAAAAAAGCGCTGTCCGACATGGAGGGCAGGGAAGTCGTCATTCGCACGCTCGACATCGGCGCGGACAAGCAGATCGGCTACTTCAATCTCCCGCACGAGGAAAACCCCGCGCTCGGCAACCGTGCGCTGCGCATCTGCCTGAACCGGCCGGAGATCTTCCATACGCAGATCCGTGCGCTGTACCGTGCGAGCGCGTTCGGAAAGCTGTCCATCATGTTCCCGATGGTCACGTCCGTCTGGGAGGTGCGCGAAGCAAAGAAGATGTGCGAGCGCGTCAAAAAGGAGCTCACCGAAGAAGGCATCCCGTTCGATAAGGACGTCGAGGTCGGCATCATGATCGAAACGCCTGCGGCGGCGATCCTCTCCGACCGTCTCGCAAAGGAAGTCGACTTCTTCTCCTGCGGCACAAATGATCTCACACAGTACACGCTTGCATGCGACCGACAGAACAACGATCTCGGCCGGTTCTTCAATCCGCATCATCCCGCGGTGCTGCGCCTTTTGAAGATGGTTTGCGACAATGCGCATAAGAACGGCATCTGGGTCGGCATCTGCGGCGAACTCGGCGCAGACCTTGCGCTGACCGAAACATTCCTTTCGATCGGCATCGACGAGCTGTCCGTCTCGCCGCGTTCGGTTCTGCCGCTGCGCCAGAAGGTACGCGAAACCGACGTGCGCGTTGTGCGCGAAAAAGTGCTTCAGGATCTTATGGGCGACGTAAATACAGAGGTCTGATAAGCCGGAAACCAAACGAACTGTTCCGTGTTTCATGTCGGGACAGTTCGTTTTTTTGGTGCGCCCGGCATGGGCGACAACTTGGTGGTGAAAGTCCACTACGGACTCGGTAGCAGGAACCGTTAGCCGAAGGCAAGGGTGTCCATCGCGAGGTGGAATCTGAAGGAAGCCGGATTGCAGAGGTTGAAAGGTCCTCCGCAGGGCAAAGTTTCGGGCCGACGAACAGAAACCACATATAAGGCCGTACAAGGGCGGACGACTCTGCCAGACAAGGGAAAGTCCAATGCTACCCGGACCCTGTGCGGTAGATGTGGCGGCCACGAGATGAAGGTTGTCGTTCTTACCCGGGGAGATCTGCAAGATACGCCCTGATGCGGGATATAGATAAAAGTTCCTAAAGGGGTAAGCCGTGTCGCAAGGCAGCGGTTGAGCTTGCAGAAGTCAGCTCCACTCATAGTACCGAGGAAGCGGTTAACCACCGTGAAGGGAAGGGGTGGACGGTTGGACGAGGCTGATGAACAAAGTCAATATTGCCGGTTGAAAACAGTTGCTCACAAAGTGAGATTGTTGGTTGAGGATAGGCCGGAAGTCGAGAGTAGATACCGAAAGTGTTTAGGCGATATTGAGGGAGCGCATCAAGGTCAAGACCAACCGAAACGCCGTATGCCGAAGACGGCACGAACAGCGTACTGTGGACGATCTCGCATGAGCTGACGCACCGCCTTGCCCAGAAAAACGTGACCGGGTACACCGAGCTGCATGACGCGATCAAGTCCGAGCTGACGAAGGAAAGCCTGACGTACTCCGAGGTGCAGACGCTCGAACATTCGTATCAAATCGACAAGCTGCAAGAGTACCTGAACAAAGGTATGAACCTTTGGGACGCGCTTGTCGCGTATGAGGAAGCAAGAGGCTACAAGGGCGCGGATGCAGAGGAAGAAGTCATTGCCCGGTGCTGCGAACAATTCC
>CALFIV010000391.1 GCA_937877295.1 uncultured Clostridia bacterium | reverse complement strand
TCGGACCGATGGCGACGACAGTGCGCATCACAACGCGCGAGCTGGTGCAGCTTCGAACAGGCAAGACGACGATGACGGTCAAATGGAATCCGTCAAAGGTCTTCACCGGCTATCAGATTCAGCTTGCGACGGACAGCAAATTTACGCAAAATACAAAGGTCATCAAGATTTCCGATCCGACGACCTACTGGACGACGGTCGACGGACTGAAATCAAACACGACCTACTATGTGCGCATCCGCTCCTATCACGAATTCGAAGGCATGACGTACTTCGGCGGATGGTCGGACGTGATGCGCGAGATCACCAAGTGACAGGACCGGCGCACGACCGCAAAACGCGATTTGCAAAGCCGAAAACCCTGTTCGGCGGACAACCTTTTTTGTCGAAACGCTTGCAAAAGCGGGAAGAGTATGATATGATATATCAGAAAATATGACATACTGTGAACAAAACTACACACACGGATCGTCAATCACGGGGTTTCGCCGCGACGCACAATTTCAATCGGAATTTCGTTCGAAAAACGCCGCGCAGCCCGTACATTACAGTAGGAGGATAGAACCCATGAAGAAACTGTTGGCAATGCTTCTTTCTCTGTTGATGCTGTTCGCGCTTGTTCCGGCAGCAATCGCGGAGGATGCGGACGTCATGCTTGCGATCGCGGGCGGCGAGGTTGCTGTGAACCTCAAAAAGATCGACGATCAGGAATATCTCGCAGTTCCCGTCACGCTGACCGGGGTAGCCGGAGAAACGCTGATCGGCGTAACGTTCGACTTGGCGTATGACGCCGAACAGTTGACCTATGCGAGCTTTGAGGCGAATGAAGCGTTCGATATGCCGACCATCAATTTTGAAACGGCAGGTTTGATTCGTTTTACCGCGGAGAGCATGTCCGGCGATCTGAAAGCAACTGACGATATGGTGATTGTCACGTTGTACTTCAAGGTTGCGGAGGATCTGGAAGCCGGCACGGAGATCGTGCTTGAGCTTGCGGAATCCGAAGACCCGGCCGGTCACAGAGAGCTCAACACCGTTGAAACGGGTACGTTTGCAAAGCCGGTCTTCCACAGCATCACGGCGGACTTCAGACCGTTCGAAGTGACCGAGGATAAGCCGTTCTTCGGCACGGTCAAGTTCAACGACGGCGAAGTCGCTTACAAGGGCACAACGCCCTACGTGGTCTGGGATCGCGTTGCGGGCATTCATGAGCCGGCGTTCACGGTATATGAAGAGGATGGAGAGACGGTCTTGAGTTCCGAGTACTACGACTATGAGTACAAAGAGAACAAGCAGCCCGGCACCGGCTATCTGTTTGTGACCTTCAAGAACGGCTATGCCGGCGAAGTGCAGCTCTTCTTCAAGATCTATCTGCCGGCAACGACCAAAACCTACGTGGAAAATGTCGCGGACGGCATCAAGATCACTTGGGAGCCGGTCGAGGACGCAGCGGGCTACGTGATCTACCGCCGTGCATGGAACGCCACAGCCACCGGCTGGACGGCATTTGCCCGTTGGAATAACACGACCGAAACGACCTATCTCGACGCTCAGACCTATGCCGGCACGCGCTATCAGTACGGCGTCAAGGCATACTTTGCGCGCCGCACCGATCCTGTTTCGGGCGAAGAGATCGGCGGCAACATCAACAACAATTCCGGCAACTTCAATCTCGGCGAGGTTGGTCCGCTGAAGACCACCGTCCGCATCACCACGCGTGAGCTGACGAGCATCACGGCAGGTACGAAGCAGCTGACAATCGCATGGAAACCGTCAAAGAACTTCACCGGCTACCAGATCCAGTACGCAACCGATGCAAACTTCAAGCAGAATGCGGTTGCCTTCAAGATTGACGACTGGGAGACTGCGGAAACCGTTATCCAGGGGTTGACCTCCGGCACGACCTACTATGTCCGCCTCCGTTCGTATCACATCTTCAACGGTATGAACTATTTCGGCGAGTGGTCCAACGTGCTCAGCGCCAAAGTCAAGTAACAACTATATCCTCAAGAGCCTCGCAAACGCGAGGCTCTTTTGCATGTTGACGAACGCGGTCGAACCCGATAGAATAGAAAAAAGAACAGACAGGAGAACTCCCCATGGTCGCATTCGGAATCTTCGGCGCGCTGCTGTTTTTGATCATGCTCGCCGTCTTGGAACTCAATAAAAACACGCTGCTCGGCTTTCTGCTGCTGATTGCGGCGACGGCAGCCTTTGTCACGCTGTTTGTCAAGGTGCTGCACGGCGGGAAATGGTATTGGAAGGTGCTGGGGTGGCTCGGCTGGATCGCGGCATTTGTCGGCATTCTGTTTCTCACGTGGCCGCCGACCAAGGCCGTGCCTGCATATACGGGCAGCAAACCGGAATACACCGGCGTTGTTTCCCTTTCGGACGGCGACGTGCGCGGCGTTCTGCTGGAAGACGGTGCGGTGGAGCTGTATGCGGGCATTCCGTATGCCAAGCCGCCGGTGGGCGAGCTGCGCTGGCGTGAGCCGCAGGACGCAGAGCCGTGGGATGGTGTACGCGACTGCGATCATTTTGCGCCGATGTGCATGCAGCCGACGGATGTGCCGATCTATTCTTCCTTAAAACAGATCATCGGCTATCACGATTACAGGATCTCCCTTTCGGACAACTACGTTGCGCCGGTGAGCGAGGACGGTCTGTATGTCAATGTCTGGAAGCCCGCAGGCGACGTGCAGGGCCTGCCGGTTCTGGTCTATATCCACGGCGGGACGCTGCAGACGGGACAGCCGTGGTACGGCGACTATGCGGGGACCGGCCTTGCAAAGAAGGGCGTCGTTGTCGTCAACCTCGGCTATCGGCTCGGCGTTTTCGGCTATCTTGCGGATGAAGCGCTTGCGGCAGAGTCCGGGCACGGTACAACCGGGAATTACGGTCTTTTGGATCAGATCAAGGCGCTCGAATGGGTGCAGAAGAACGTCGCGGCATTTGGCGGCGATCCGGACAATGTCACAATTGCGGGTGAGTCTGCAGGCTCGGCAAGCGTCAGCGCGATCTGCACGTCGCCGCTGAGCGTCGGGCTGTTCCGCCGCGCGGTGCTCGAAAGCTCGACCGTCGCTTCGATCAAGCCGCCGCATTCGTTCCGAAGCTTTTCGGACGCACTGCAGTCCGGAAAAGAGCTCAAGGCGCGATACGGCGTCACGACGTTGGAGGAGATGCGCGCGCTCGACGCCAAGACGATTGTCAACGAAGCGTACACACAGCATCACATGACGGTCGACGGCTATGCGCTCGTTGAGACGCCGTACGAATCCTACAAACGGGGCGTGCACAACGAGGAAGCGCTACTGCACGGTTACAACGATCAGGAAAGCGCGCCGTTTATCATCTTCGGACATGCGAATTTGAAAAACTACGAAGAGAAGGTTCGCGCCTATTTCAAGGACTATGCGGATGAGGCGCTGCAGCTTTATGCGCCGACCAACGACGCGGAAGCCGACGCGTATTGGGCGCGCATCTACGGCGCGGTCTTCTTCGACTATCCGCATTACTGCCTTGCGCGGCTTGCGGGCGAACAGGGCATTCCGGCGTACGAGTATTATTTCTCCAAAACGAACGGACGCCTGAGCGCATGGCACAGCGGCGAACTGATCTATCTGTATGGAAACATTCCGTCGGACTCCAAACTGTTTGACGAAAACGACCGCACGCTGTCCGAAACGATGCAGCAATACCTTATAAACTTCATGCAGAGCGGCGATCCGAACGGCGAAGGACTGCTCGTATGGGAGCAGGCAGCCGACGGGTCGAAGCTTCTCGGGTTCGGCGATGCGGTGGTCATGCGCGACGAACAATCGCTTGCGCTGTTTGAACTGCTCGATCGCATGGCAGGCTGGGCGCAATGATGTAAAATCGGCGATTGACATCCGCCGCATTCTGCGATACAATAAACAACGCGTTGATGGTGTCAGGTACTGTCTGAAGGCAGGGAAAGAGAGCCCCCGCCGCGGCTGAAAGCGGGGGAGCAGAGCACGGACAGGAAGGTTCAGCACCGGAGCATCCCGAAGGGAATGAAAAATGAATGTGGTTTTCCATAGGAAAACTTTCCATAATTCAGTATTCTTCGTTCTTCATTTTATACGGGCGCATCCCTGCGTTATCAGGGGCAAGAGAGAAGGGCAGTTTGCTCTTAACTTGGGTGGTACCGCGGAAAGCTTTTTCGTCCCATGCGCTTTGCATGGGACTTTATTTTTACAAGGAGGAAACTATGGCAATGACAATGCAGGAGCTGCGGGAGCAGTTCTACGAAAAATTGCAGCAGGCAAACGCAGCGGAAGCGTTCGAAGAGCTGCGCGTTCGTTACCTCGGCAAAAAGGGCGAGGTCACGGGACTGTTGAAAAACATGGGCTCGATTGCACCCGAAAAGCGCAAGGAATACGGCGCGATGGTCAACGCGCTGAAGGAAGAGGTCGAAAGCAGTATCAGAAAGCGCATCGAGGAGGCGCACGCGCGCGAGCTGAACGCCCGCATCGCGGCAACCGAGCGTTACGATCTGACGCTGCCCTCTACGCTGTGTCAGGGCAGCTATCATCCGATCACGCTCGTGCAGCGCGAGGTCGAACAGATCTTCGCGTCAATGGGCTTCACGATTGAGGACTATGATGAGATCGTTGACGACTACCATTGCTTCGAAGCGCTGAACATCCCCAAGCACCATCCGGCGCGCGATATGCAGGACACCTACTATCTCGACAACGGACAGCTTTTGAAAACGCATACCTCCGCGGCGCAGAACGCGATTATGAGAAAATACGGCGCGCCGCTCCGTGCGATCTTCCCGGGACGCTGCTTCCGCAACGAGAGCACCGACGCCTGCCATGAGAACACGTTCTTTCAGATGGAGGGCATCATGATCGACGAGAACATCTCGATCTCAAACCTCATCTACTTCATGAAGACGATGCTTTCGGAGGTCTTTCAGCGCGACGTCAAGGTGCGCCTGCGCCCGGGCTTCTTCCCGTTCGTCGAACCGGGTTTTGAGCTCGATATCTCCTGCGCGATCTGCGGCGGCACGGGCTGTCCGAGCTGCAAAAACAGCGGCTGGCTTGAGCTGTGTCCGTGCGGGATGATCCATCCGAACGTATTGAAGGCCGGCGGCATCGACACCGACAAGTATACGGGCTTCGCGTTCGGTCTGGGACTGACGCGTCTTGCCATGATGAAATACGGGATCAAGGACATCCGCGACCTCAACAGCGGAAACCTCAAGTCCCTCGACCAATTCGTGAAGTAAGGAGGAAAAGCCATGAACGTTTCCATGAACTGGATCTCCGATTATGTGGACCTTTCGGGTCTCGATCGGGAGGAGCTCATTCATCGCTTCACGCTGTCCACCGCGGAGGTGGAGGACGTTTATCATCTCGGAACGGAGATCAACGGCGTCGTGGTGGCCGAGATCACCAAGATCGAGGAGCATCCGAACTCCAAGAAGCTGCATCTTTTAGAGCTCAATCTCGGCGATCACACCGACCGCTGTGTGTGCGGCGCGCCCAATGTGCGCGTTGGTATGCGTGTGCCGTTTGCACCGTACGGCGCTTCCGTCAAAGGAATGACGATCGGTGAAGCCACAATCGCAGGCGTCGTCTCGCGCGGCATGTGCTGCTCGGCGGCGGAGCTCGGCATTGCGGACTCTTCCGCAGGCCTTCTGGAGCTTCCGGCGGACGCGCCGCTCGGCAAGCCCGTCAAGGAGCTCTATGCCTTTGACGACGTTGTGTTCGAGGTGGACAACAAGTCTTTGACCAACCGTCCCGATCTGTGGGGACACTACGGGATCGCGCGCGAATTTGCGGCGATCGCAAAGCGTCCGTTAAAGCCCTTAACGTGCAAAGACCTTTTCGTGTACGACGCACTCGATCCCGTGCCGCTCGGCAGCATTGATCCGGAGCTCTGCCATCGCTATTCGGCGATCCGCGCAAGCCATATCACGGAGAAGGTCAGCCCGATCGACATGCAGATCCGCCTCTATTATTGTGGCATGCGCGCGATCTCACTGCTGGCGGACCTCACCAACTACATCATGCTCGAGCTCGGTCAGCCGACGCACGCGTTCGATTCCCGCAGGGTCGGCACGATCGGCGTACAGCGCTTCCCCGAAACCTTCACGTTCCGTACGCTGGACGGCACGGACCGCAGGATCGACCCCGAAACGCTGATGATCACCTCCGACGGTCAGCCGGTCGCGGTGGCGGGCGTCATGGGCGGCGAAAACAGCGAAATCGTTTCGGATACCGATTCGGTCACGCTCGAATGCGCGACGTTCTCCGCGGTATCGGTCCGCAAGACGTCGAGCCGCATCGGACTTCGCACCGATGCGAGCATGCGCTACGAAAAAACGCTCGATCCGGAGCTTTGCAAGACGGCGGCGGCGCGTTTCATCGAACTGCTGCTTTCGATCAATCCGAAAGCGGAGGTCGTCTCGCGCTACACCGATTGCTACAATTACCGCTATCCGACGATCGACCTGCATTTTGACAAGGCATTTATCGACCGCTACACCGGCATTGACATCTCCGATGCGCAGATCAACGAGACGCTGACCCGTCTCGGGTTTGCGGTCAGGCAGGAAGGCGCGGCGTTCGACGTCACCGTGCCGTCGTGGCGCGCAACCAAGGACGTTACGATCCCCGCGGACGTCATCGAAGAGATCACGCGCATCTACGGATACGACAATTTCAAGATCGAAACCACGATGAGCGCGCTGCGTCCCGTGCTGCCGCAAAGAGGAAAGGCGGATGAAGCGCAGATCAAGGACGCGCTGGTCAAGATGTTCGGCCTGCATGAAGTCCACACCTATCTCTGGTGCGATGCGAAAAAGCTGGCCGATCTGAAGATCCCGCTTCCCGAAAACGTCAAGCTCTTAAACGGTATGAACCCGGACGCAACGGTGCTGCGCACAGCCATGATGCACACGCTGCTGCCGGTTCTGAAGGAAAACCGTTTCTATGCGCCGTCGTTCGGCATCTTCGAGATCGGACGCACCGTCAAAGGCCTCCGTCCCGACGGCACATGCAACGAACGCAAGACGCTCGGCGTCGCGCTGCTCTCGCATGAAAAGGAACGCGACGCGTTCCTGCGCGCACGCGACATGATCGCGGCAGGGCTCTTCGATCTTCGCAGAATCCAGCCCACGTTTGAGCGCGTGCAGCCGATCCATGCCTGGGAGCATCCGGCGAATACCGCGGCGATCTTGCTCGGCGGAAAAACGATCGGCACGCTCTCGACCGTTCACCCCGAGGTGGCGGCGCAGATCGACAAGAAAGCGGCGCTCGTCACGTTCGAACTGGATCTCGACGCACTTGCCGAGATCGGCGAAACCGATCTCCAATACCGCGAGCCGTCCCGCTTCCCGGGCATTGACATCGACCTGTCGTTCATGCTCGATCGTGACGTGACGTTTGCGGACGTCGTGCGCCCGTTCTATGAAGACCGCGACGAAACGCTGTCGAACATCTCGCTGGTCGATCTCTATGAGGCGGAGGGCAAGAGCATGACGATCCGGCTCTCGTTTGTATCGCCTGTCAAGACGCTGCAAAAAACCGAGGTGCAGGCATACATCGACCGCATTCTCGCCGTATTGGCGGAACAAAACATCCGGCTTCGCGCATAAAAGAAAGGAAGGTACGTATGGCATTCAACGTCAAACAGGTCAAGGAAGATCTCGTCAACTGGCTGAATCAGTGGTTTCTGGACAACGGTCCGGGCTGCAACGCAGTCATCGGCATCTCCGGGGGCAAGGACAGCTCGGTCACGGCGGCACTCTGCGTGGCGGCGCTCGGTGCGGATCGCGTTATCGGCGTACTGATGCCCAATGGCGACCAGTACGACATTGACGTTTCCGAAGCGCTGGTCAGGCATCTCGGCATCCGCTCGTTTGTCGTCAACATCAAAGACGCCTACAACGGCGTGGTGGAGGCGGCAAAGACCGCGGGCGTAACGCTCTCCGATCAGGCGTATATCAATCTTGCGCCGCGCATCCGCATGAGCACGCTCTATGCCGTGTCGCAGTCGTATAACGGCCGCGTCATCAATACCTGCAATCTTTCCGAGGACTGGGTCGGCTATTCCACGCGCTACGGCGATTCCGTCGGCGACGTGTGCCCGCTGGGCAAGCTGACGGTCGCCGAGGTCAAGGCGCTAGGCACATACCTCGGCCTTCCCGACATGTTCGTACATAAAGTCCCGAGCGACGGGCTTTGCGGCAAGACAGACGAGGACAACCTCGGCTTTACCTATGCGGTGCTCGACCGCTATATCCGCACCGGTGAGATCGACGATCCCGAGACGAAAGCGCTGATCGACCGCAAGCATAAGGCAAATCTCTTCAAGCTCGAGCTGATGCAGACCTTCCCGTACGACCCGAACGCGTGAGGCGGGTATGAAGGAACGAGACGGCAATCCGGTCCGGTCGATTGAAAAGGCAAGCGCAATCTTAGATCTGCTCGCCGAAGCGAAGCGCCCGCTGGCGCTGACCGAGATCGCAAACACGCTCGGCTGGGCAAAGAGCACGACCTACGGGCTTTTGTGCTCCATGCGCAGCGTCGGCTTTGTGGAGCAAAATGATGAAACCGGCCGCTATGCGCTCGGCGTTCGCCTGTTCGAATACGGCAGCGCTGTGCAGAGCATGCGCAACATCCTGTCGCTCTGCCGCGAGCCGATGAAGCGGCTTGTTACTGAGACCAATGAATCGGCGGCCGTTTCGATGCTCGACCGCGGCGAAGTGCTGATTCTCGATCACGCTGAGCCGGACAGCAGCTTTCACATCGTATCCGAAACCGGGCGGCATCTGCCGTCGTTCTGTACCGCACAGGGCAAGGTCCTTTTAGCCGCGCAGCCGATTGCGAGCGTCAGGCGCATCTTCGAAGCGCATGTACAGGCATTTACGCCGCACACTGCGACGTCGTTCGAACAGCTGGAAGCGGAGCTTCAAACCGTGCGCGCACAGGGCTTTGCCATCGAAAACGGCGAGTTCCGCGTCGGAATCCGCGGCGTTGCCGCGCCGATTCATACGCACAAAGGCACGGTGCAGTACGCCTTGGGGCTGATCGGTATGTTCCGCCGCATCGACTCGGATGAATTCCGTGCCGCAACCGCGCTTGTCAAGGAAGCCGCAGCGTCCGTCTCGCTGGCACTCGGCTGGCGCAAATAAGCATAAAAAGAAGGGCTTTCGTACGGAAGCTCTTTTTGCGTTCCGATTTATGGGATTGCAACGAGCGGAAAACGGTGTTACAATAGGCGCGTGGAATTTGATCGGATCATCAAAAACGGAAGCGTCATAGACGGCAGCGGCAAACCGGCGTATCGCGCAGACGTCGGCGTGTGCGGCAAAACGATCGCGGCAATCGGCGATCTCAAAGCGGCATGCGCAAAAACGGTCACGGACGCGTCGGGTAAGACGGTCACGCCCGGGTTTTTGGACATGCACCGGCATGCGGATGCGGCGATCTTTCGGGAAGGCTTCGGAGAAGCGGAGCTGAAGCAGGGCTTAACCTCGATTATGAACGGCAACTGCGGCGTCTCCATCGCGCCGATCGGAGGCCGGTTTTCCGAAGCGTCGGCGGCGTATCTGCGTCCGATCACCGGCGATTTGGGTGACATTCCGACCGAACGTCTTGCGGCATATCAAAGCGCTTTGCGTACACGTCCGATGCCGATCCATGCCGGCATGCTCGCAGGCCTCGGCACGATCCGTACCCACACGGCAGGCTTTGCGCCGGCGCTGTCCAACGAAGACCTGCGTGCGGTCCATGCGGGCTTGGAACAAATGCTTGCCGACGGCGCGCGCGGTGTGTCGCTGGGGCTCGGATACGCACCGGAATGCTTTTTCGGTACGGACGAACTGATTCGCGCGCTCGCGCCGATTGGAGGGACGCGCGTCGTCCTTTCGGCGCACATGCGCAGCGAAGCCATGCATCTGCTTGATTCGATCGACGAGGTGATCCGTGTTGCGCGGGAGCTGAACGTACCCTTGCAGATCAGCCATCTGAAGGCGACCGGCAAGGCGCAATGGGGCGGTCTGATCCATCAAGCGCTCGACCGCATCCGCCTTGCGCGTGAGGACGGGGTCGACGTACAGTGCGACGCGTATCCGTATACCGCGGGCAGCACGCAGCTGATGCATGTACTGCCGCCGGAATTCTTAGCGGGCGGCACGGAGGCGATCGCAAAGCGGCTTTGCGATCCGCAGCAGCTTGCGCTTCTGAAGCGGCGGCTCGAGACCGGCCGCGATTTTGACAATTATGCCATGCTGATCGGCTGGGAGAACATCCGCATCTCCTCGGTGCGGTGCGAGGAGGATCGGCAATTCTTGGACAAAACCGTTGCGGAGGCCGCAGGGGACGGCGAGGCTTGGCGGTTTGCGGCGGATCTGCTTGCGCGGGAAAGGTGCGCGGTCACGATGATCGACCGGCTGACCGATGAACGCGATATTGCGGCGATCTATCAAGCGCCGTTTTCGTATGTGATCTCGGACGCAACGTATCCCACCGAGGGCGATCCGCATCCGCGCGTATGCGGTACGTTTGTGCATATACTGGAGCGGTTTGTCAAAGAGCTGCACGCGCTTTCGCTTGCGGAGGCGATTCATAAGATGACGCGCATGCCC
The DNA here is from genome assembly GCA_937877295.1 of uncultured Clostridia bacterium. The sequence continues at coordinate 2,851 of CALFIV010000391.1, read as the reverse complement.
GCCGACCGCTACGCGCTGCGCAAGAAGGGACGCATCGAGGTCGGCGCGGATGCGGACCTTTTGGTCTTCGATCCGGATTGCGTACACGATCGCGCGACGTATGACGATCCGCGGCAATGCTGCACAGGGATGGAGACGGTGCTGGTAAACGGCAAAGCTGCGATCGAACACGGACAATGCACAGGCGCTTGCGGCGGTACGGTACTATAAGAGGGAGCAAGTATGAAACACGAAAACCAGAAATTCAAGATCCTTTTGATCCGGGACTGGCTGAATGAGACGGATGAACTGCATCCGCTGACGGTTTCGGATATCATTGAACGGCTGAAGCGCGAGGGCATCCATGCCGAGCGCAAGAGCGTGACAGACGATCTTCTGACGCTTTCGGAATACGGCGTGGACATCGAGTCGGTCTCGGTCGGCAAGAAAAAGGGCTACTATCTTGCGACGCGTCCGTTTGAAGCGGCGGAGCTCAAGATGCTTGCGGACAGCGTGCAGGCAGCACGGTTTCTGTCGGTCAAAAAGACGAACCGGCTGATTAAAAAGCTTGCGGCGCTCCAAAGCCGCAGTGAGGCAGCGCTTTTGAAGCGGCAGCTTTATGTAACGGATCGCGGCAAGTCGGATAACGAATCGATCTTCTACAACATCGACGCCATCCACAGCGCGATCGGCGACGACCGCGAGATCACGTTTCTGTACTGGCAGTACGATCTCAACAAAAAACGCGTCCCGCGGAAAAACGGTTCGCGCTACTGCATCAGCCCCTATGCGCTTGTGTGGGACGACGAATACTATTATCTGATCGGCTATGACGCCGCGGATGAAAAGATTAAGCACTATCGCGTCGACAAGATGACCGCGATCCGTGTTTCCGACGCCGCGCGCAAAGGGAAAGAGGCGTTCGACGCGCTCGATATGACGCAATATACGAGCCGCAATTTTTCGATGTTCGCAGGCGAAGAAACCGACGTGGTACTTGATTGCGATCAGAACATGATCGGCGTCATCGTCGACCGGTTCGGCAGCGACGTTTCCCTGCACGCAACGGAGGCCGGCTTTTCGGCATTCGTGCGCGTAGCGGTCTCGGAGCAATTCTTCGGATGGGTGACAGCGCTCGGCGGCACGTTGCGCATTCAAAGCCCGCAGTCCGTGCGAGAGGCGTTTTTCCGGCATCTCGACCGTGTCAGAAATGCATAATAAAAAGCCGACCATTGCGGGACACCGATAAGGAAGCAAACAAACCATATCGGGTATCGCAGTAAGGGCTAAAGATATGCGGAGAAAGCAGAGCGTTTTCTCTGCATATTTTTTGAACATCAAAACAGATGCTTGGAGGTGCAGGGATGCGCTTTTTCTTGCGCTGATTGAGAACTGATTTCAGGTGGTCAAGAAGCGCGGAATCGTCGGAACGTAAAGTGTGCGCATTGCATGACATTAGACCCGAAAAATCAAGATATTTCGTACATTTTTCGCGTCTGGGATTGACGGAAACAATGGTTGCATATACAATTAACAATTATAGGAACAGAAGCGATAGCAGAACGTGTGAGGAGGATCCGGATGGCGAGGTTTTCGGAGGTTTTTCCGCCGTATACCGGCAATCAACCGTTTATCTTTTTTTGCTTTTCCGCGGCGGACGCAAAGCGACTGCGTCCGCTTTTGGAGCGTCTTTATGAGCGCGGCTGCCGCATCTGGTATCCCACGGGGCACGGCGACACCGTGGCAGAACTCAAGCGGCGCGACGGGAGGCTACATCGTGATAGGAGTGTCTGATGGCTACGAGATTACCAGTGCAACTATTAGCAGCACGATGGCTACAACAACGGGTTATATGGTTTCTTCAACCGACCCGGGCAGCACTACTCCTGCAAAGTCTTCCTTTGACGTCAGCGACCACTCCCTGAGTGCCAGCACCGACTACACTGTAAGCGATCTTTCCACCCAGTACATCACTTTTGCATGCTTCGGGACCACTACTTCTTCAAGGCTGTATCTCTCCAAGATAAGCGTAACCTACCAGTCAACAGGCAGCGGTCAGACTTACACTGTAACTCTTGGGGATGACAATACTGAACTTGAGGAGGAATCCGTTGGCGATGGTGTCACACTGCCCGTGCGCGATGCCATTGGCAGCTATACTTTTGCCGGATGGAGCGCAACCAACGTTCCTACGGAGACGACGACGGCTCCGACTATCATCAACGCAGGCGCATACAGCCCGTCAGCTGACATAACCCTCTATCCTGTATATACAAGGACAGAGAGCAGCGGCGGCTCCAGCGCACAGACGGCAAGCGTTACGATGTCAGAATATGCTACAGCAAACGGATGGGGAAATACTTCATCTGCAAGCCAGAAGACGGTTCAGATTGACGAAAATGTCACGGCTACGTGTAACGATGGTACAAATTCCGGTAAATACTATAGTGACTGGCGAATATATCAGGCCGAAACCGGAAAGGTAACTATCAGCACGGCAAGCGGAGAACTGACTTCCGTGACGTTTACCTTTACAGTTTCCAATAGCGGTACGCTGAACTATAGCTCCACAAGACTTACGAGCGGAACGGCAGTCAGCGTGTCGGGCTCTTCAGCCGAATTCACTGTGGGTAACTCAGGAAGTGCATCGAACGGACAGATTAGAATTACAGCCATCAGCGTGAACTACAATGGTCCGAGCAGCACTACATACTATTGGAGCACTCCGACCGGCAACGTAAAGACTTCGACAACGACGAGCTTTGCCACGGCAAGCTACAGTTTCCCCCTGAACAGTGCTGAGTACACCGCGTTCACGGGACAGACGGCTACAGTTTCCGACGGGACAAACACCGTCAGTGGGGCAACGGTT
>CALFIV010000390.1 GCA_937877295.1 uncultured Clostridia bacterium | reverse complement strand
GAAGCGGAAGTGCGCGAGGTCCTTCCCGGCAACAACTGCGGCGCGTGCGGCTATGCCGGCTGCGACGCGATGGCAGCGGCGATCGTCGCCGGAGAAGCTCCGGTCAACGGCTGCCCGGTCGGCGGCGCGGCTGTCGCGGAAAAGATCGGCGGCATCATGGGCACGGATGCGGAAATCCTTGAGCGCAAGGTTGCGTTCGTCCGCTGCAAGGGCACTTGCGCAGCGTCCAAGCAGCAGGGCAATTACGTCGGCATTCACGACTGCCGCTCGGCAGCGCTTGCCGGTCTGAATCTCAAGGACTGCGACTACGGCTGCATGGGGCTCGGCTCTTGCGTTTCGGTCTGTCCGCAGGGCGCGATCACGATGATCGACGGCGTTGCGGTCGTCAACCGCAAGCTGTGCGTCGCCTGCGGGCTGTGCGTCAAGGCTTGCCCGAAGGGACTCATTGAGCTTGTCCCGGAAAGCAAGCACGTTGCGGTGCAGTGCATGAACCGTGACAAAGGTCCGCAGGTCAAGAAGGTCTGCTCCGTCGGCTGCATCGGCTGCACGCTGTGCACACGGCAATGCGCATTCGATGCGATCCACATGGACGGCAATCTGGCCCGTGTGACATATGAAAACTGCACGCAATGCGGCAAGTGCGTCGAGAAATGCCCGGTCGGCGTTATCACCCCGCCCTGCCCGGTCGCGCAGAAGGAGGCATAAGCTATGGAAAAACGCAATCAAGCTGCAAAGCTCATCATCGGCGCGGTCGTCGTGATCATCGCCGTACTGGCTTTGGCCGGTATCGTTGCCGGACGCGACATCGTGTATAAGGCAAGCCCGCTTTCCCGCGAGGACGTCACATACGGCGAAGCCGAAGCGCCCGCAGCTACGAGCGCGGACGGCACGATCAGCGCAAACGACTGGGCGGCTGTCTATCCGCACATCGTAGAATCTCTGCATATGACGTCCGAATATACGGATGCGCAGGAGGATTACCTCGAGGTCGATCCGTACCTCAAGGAGCTGTATGCACAGTACGGATTCGCGAAGGATTACAAGAGCGCGCGCGGACACGAGTACACGATGCTCGACGTCATTGAAACGCTGCGCACGGGCGAGAACTCCTTCGCAAGCTGCCTGACCTGCAAGACGCCGAACTTCACGAAGTACGTCGAAGAAAACGGCGTTGCAGCCTACAAGGAAAACTTCCTCAAGGTTCATGCTAAGCTGATGGCGAACGGCGGAGAAAACGTCAGCTGCTACACCTGCCACGGCAATACGCCGAACGTCTGGCATGCGGTCGATCCCGAGAAGGCGGATTCCAAGACGACCAACCTGACGGTCACGCATACCTACGTCAGCAAAGCGCTCGGCGACAACGCAAAGGCGATCGACCCCGGCGTGCTCGCATGCGGGCAATGCCACATCGAATACTACTTCGATCCGACGACCGGCGAGACCTCAATGCCGTATCATTCGGTGGAGGAAATGACGCCGGAAGCCATCTATGCGTACTATCAATCGATCGGCTTCTCCGACTGGACACAGACGGACAGCACCGGCGCAAAGCTATTGAAGGTACAGCATCCGGAGATGGAAACCTACCTCTACGGCAAGCATGCGGGAACGCTCTCCTGCGCAGACTGCCATATGCCGGTCGTGCAGGACGCCAACGATCTGACGATCTATCACAGCCATTCGCTGGTAAGCCCGCTCGACAACGAAGCGCTGCTCGCCTCCTGCGCCGAATGCCACGGCGATACCGACATGGTGGCGTTTGTCCACAACATCCAGGATCGCGTTACGGCGGAGGAAAAGCGCGTCGGCAATAAGCTGGCCGCATTCCGTCAGGTGCTGACCGACGCCGTGCAGGCAGGCATGCTTTCCGACGCCGTGCTCGACGATCTGCGCGAGGTCTATCGCGAAGCGCAATGGTTCTTCGATTTCTGCTATGTGGAGAATTCCGAAGGCGCGCACAACTCCGACCTCTCGATGCATTGCCTTGAAGTGGCCGAAGCGCTGGTCAATGCCGGCACAGAGGAGCTCAATGCGGCAAACGATCTGATCACGCTGGGACAGGCGATCGATCAGGCGAACGGCAAGGTCGACGTGTCGGTGATTGCCGAAGCGCGCGGTATGCTCGAAGAAGCGCAAAAGTTCTTTGACCTCTGCTATGCAGGCGCTTCCGATACGCCGCGTCACGCCGCGCTGTCGTCACAGTACCTGAAGAACGCGCAATCCCTGATCAAGCAAGCGACGCAGAAGCTTGCAGCCAAATAATCCCCTCATTCACACACGGCGAAGGATTCCCGGATTCGGCAATCCTTTGCCGCTTTAATACCCGCAAAGCCTATGAAAAAAATATATCAATTTCTCATCTCCATGCAGTTCGCGATCATCCTTCTGGTGCTCGTGGTGCTCGCGTGCATGCTCGGCAGCCTGATTACACAGCGCAATGCGCTGCCGCTGTCGCTTACAACGGAGGCTGATTTTCTCGCATACTATACGCAGCAGTACGGCGCGCGGACCGCAGCGCTGATCATGGGTCTGCGGCTTGACGACGTGTTCCACAGCTGGTGGTTCATCACGCTCACCGCGCTGCTTTGCTTGAGCCTGTTGGCGTGCAACCTCTCCCGCGTCCGTTCGCTGATCCGCAAAACGAAGGACGCCGCAAAGCCGGAGCATGCGATCGCTGAAGCGCCGACCGCAACCGCGCAGGTCGCCGATCCCGAACCGGTGCTGCGCCGTCTGCGGTTTTTCCGTCCTGCGCATCTGACCATCGACGGAAAGGAAACCGTGTTTGCGTACCGCAACCGTCTCGGCTACTGGGGCGCATGGGTCTGCCATCTCGGCATCGTGCTGATCGTGCTCGGATACGCGCTTGGGCAAATGACGCTCTATTCATCGTACGTCTACGGCACGCCGGGCGAAACGCTCGCGATCGAAAATACCGATTGCTCGGTGACGGTCGACGATTTTACGATCGAGCGCAACGCCGATGGGTTCATCCAGCAGTATACCACCGCGCTGACGGTCACCGACGGCGCGGGCAACCGGCAGAGCGGCACAACCGGCGTCAATCATCCGGCAACGCTTTTAGGCTATAAGTTTTATCAGCAGGCGACCGGACAAACGGCAAATGTCACGCTGCTGCTCGACGGTGAGCCGATCGCGACGGAACGTGTGATGATCGGCGACGAGCTGACGATCGGCGATATTCCCGGACTCGTATTCGTTCTGCAGCAGTTCGACACAACGCACGGCGTCTACTATATCCCCCGCTACGTCAACGGTGCTTACGCGCCGTGGGATGCCGAAACCGTCGCGCCGGACGAGCCGATCGACCTCGCGCCGTTCCCCTACGCGCTGCGCATCTCCGAGCCGATTGACACCATGCTGCGTGTCAAGAAGGATTCGTTCGCATGGCTCGTGCTGGTCGGTGCAGTTCTTTGTACGCTCGGATTGTTCTTTGCGCTGTACGTCGTGCCGGAAACCGTCTGGGCTTTCAAAAACGACGACGGCACCTGGACGCTGAACGGCAAGAGCCGCAAGCTCGCGCCGCTGTTTTGCGAGCAATTCGATCGCGCTGTCAGCGGCCGCAAAAGAAAGGAGGCACGCGTATGATTCAAGCGGAAAGCATTCTGTTTGCCGTCACGCTTGCGCTGCATTTTGTGACGATGATCCTCTTCTTCCTGTATGCAGCGTTCAAAAAGGAAACACTGGAGAAGCTTGCGACGCGTGTACAGCTTGTTGCGCTGCTCGTGCACACGGCTGCCATCGTGCTGCGCGGGATCGCAATGGGCAGACTTCCGATGGCGAACCAGTATGAATTTGCCACCGCGTTTGTATGGGCGCTCTGCCTCGTAAGCCTGATCTTCATTCACAAGTTCCGTTTCCCCGTACTCGGCGCGTTTGCGTCGCCGGTGACGCTGCTGCTCGCACTTTACGCAGGTCTCAAGAAGCTCAGCGAGCTGCAGACGATCGAAGCGTCGGGCGTCGACAGCATCCGCAATCTGATGCCGGCTCTTCGCAGCAGCTGGCTCGGCATCCACGTTTCGACGGTCATCGTCGCATACGGCGCGTTCGGCGTTTCGTTTGTGCTGTCGATCATGTTCCTGCTGCGCGACCGGTTTTCGGTCGGCGGATTCTGGGATACGCATATTCCGGCAAAGGAGAAGCTCGATACGATCAGCTACCGCAGTGTTTCGCTCGGCATGATGTTTTTGACGATCACGATCAACATCGGCGGCATCTGGGCGGAGAACGCATGGGGCAGCTACTGGACGTGGGACCCGAAGGAGACCTGGGCGCTTGTCACATGGCTGATCTATCTCGTCTACCTGCATCTGCGCGTGCGGCGCGGCTGGAACGGCAAGACCGCCGCGATCTTCGGGGCGGTCGGCTTTGTTGCCGTGCTGTTCACCTACATCGGCGTGAATACGCTTCTGCCGGGACTGCACAGTTATAAATGACACAAAATCACGTATAAAAATTCACGAAATAACGGCCGCGGCATTGACACCCGTAGCCGTTTTTGATATGATAAAAGTTGCAATAAGTGCAGGAGAGGAGCGTAATCGATATGTCGATTCAAATGCGGGAATACCCGAATCCCAATAACAGCAATCTGCCGCTGCGCGTGGCGAAGGGTCATTTTGCGACCAGCCACAGCCACCTCAACTACTACGTCGATCTCACGATGACCAAGTATTGCCTGCCCGAAGCGCGTGAAGCGGCGATCCAGCTTGCCGCACGGTTTAAGGGTACGACCATCGTGGACACGATCCTCTGCCTCGACGGAACGGAGGTCATCGGCGCTTGCATGGCAAGCGAGCTAAGTAAAGTCAGCTTCACCAGCATGAATGCCAGCCGCCCGATTTGCGTGCTTACGCCGGAACACACCACCGGCAGCCAGCTGATTTTCCGCAACAATACCGTCCCGATGATCAAAAACAAGCACGTCCTCGTGCTGGCAGCGTCCGTTTCCACCGGCTACACCGTGCTGGGCGCGACCGAAGCGATCCAGTATTACGGCGGTACGACGGTCGGCGTCTGCTCGATCATCGCCAATATCCAGGAATGCGGCGGCTACCCGGTGACGGCCATCTTCGATACCGAACATCTCTGGCCCGATTATATGAGCCGCTCTTCGCACGAGTGTCCGCTTTGCAAAGTGGGCGTCAAGCTCGACGCCATGGTCAACACCTATGGCTTCTCAAGCTTCTGAGACGATCAGGGGCTGTTAAGAAAGTCTTGTCATTCTGAGACGGACGCGAAGCGGAAGGCGAAGAATCTTAGAACGTACGCGTGACTTTCCGTTTTGAGATCCTTCGGCAAAGCCTCAGGATGACATCAGTTTGGGCTTTCTTAACAGCCCCTTTTCCATATCAATATCAAGGAGGAATCTATCATGGAAATGAAGTTCTATCGCTGTGAAACCTGCGGCCAGATCGTCGCAGTCGTCAAAAAAACGGCATGCCCCGTCGTCTGCTGCGGCAAGCCGATGAAGGAGATCGTCCCCGGTACGAGCGACGGCGCGCTCGAAAAGCATGTCCCCGTCGTTGAGGTGATTGGCGACGTCGTCAAGGTCAAGGTCGGTGCTGTTGCGCATCCGATGCTGCCCGAGCACTACATCGAATGGGTTAGCTTGCAGACGAAGTTCGGCAATCAGAGAAAGGCGCTCGCGCCCGGTCAGGCGCCCGAGGTCTGCTTCCGTCTCTGCGAAGGCGACGAGGTCGAGGCCGTCTACGCCTACTGCAATCTGCACAGCCTCTGGAAGGCGTAAGCGGGATTGACGCAAGGACAAGGAGGTCCCTTTCGGGGGACCTCCTGCATTTTAACAGGCAAAGAAAGGATGACGGGACATGAGCCTGAATGCGACACCCTCTGCCAATCGCCTGCATATCAGCTTTTTCGGCTGCCGGAACGCGGGCAAATCCAGCGTGGTCAACGCCGTCACCGGCCAGGACCTGGCGGTGGTCTCCGACGTGAAGGGCACCACCACCGACCCGGTCACAAAGGCCATGGAGC
>CALFIV010000389.1 GCA_937877295.1 uncultured Clostridia bacterium | reverse complement strand
TGCCGCCTGTGCAGCTCTCCGCGACGGCAAGCGTCTGACCGCGTTCGATCAGCGCATCGTGGCAGACCTTGGCAAGCTCTCGGCCGTTTGTATCATACACGCAGTCTCCGAGCTCGTCTTTGATCGCACGGAGTACGGGCGCAACCAAAGCCTCGCCTTCGGCGTCGTCTTGGCAGCGCGCAGTCACGCGAAGCGTCACTTCGCCGGTCTTGGCATATGGCGCGATCGTCGGGTTCGTCTGGGTTTTCAGCAGTGAATCAAGCCGGTAAGCCACGTCCGATTCACCGATGCCGAAGACGCGCACCTCGCGGGAATACAACCGGTGTCCGCTGTGTTCCAAAAGGTACGGCATGGCGTAATCACGAAACATCGGGAAAAGCTCGCGAGGCGGTCCGGGCAGCAGAATCGCCGCCTTGCCGTCGGCCTCCATGATGCAGCCGGGCGCTGTGCCGTTCGGGTTCGGCAGAATGATCGCGTCGATCGGAAACATTGCCTGTTTGCGGTTGTTCGGCGCAACAGTGCGCCCTTTGGATTCGAAATAGATGAGAATGCGCTTCCATTCGTCCTCAAACAGCACAAGCTCCTTATGGAGCAGCTTTGCCACGGTCTCTTTGGTAAGATCGTCGTCGGTCGGTCCGAGCCCGCCGGAGAGAATCACGCAGTCCGCGCGCGACAGAGCCGTCTGCACCGCTTCGGTCAGCCGCTTCGGATTGTCGCCGACCACAATCTGATGATACATGTCGATGCCGGACGGCGCGAGCGATTTTGCAATATACTGAGCGTCGGTGTTCAACACCTGTCCCATCAACAGCTCCGTTCCGACACAAATCAATTCAGCGATCATTGAGATTCAAAACTCCTTTATTTTTCAAAATGTATTCCACAGCGGAAGCGATCGACAGCGCCAGCGTTACATAGACCAGCACTTCGATCAAGTAGTACAGATAGGGGTTGAGATACCCGAACGGAAACTCGTCATAGAGCAGAAGCGCAATGACAATGATGTCCTGAAACGTTGTTTTGAACTTGCCAAGCTTTCCCGCAGCAATCACAACACCCTTTGCGGCTGCAATCGAACGTACGCCGGAGATCAGAAACTCGCGTGCGATGAAAATGATCGTCAGGACAGGATGCAGCAGATATTTCGGATGCATCGCGTCGGTCATGCAGGAGAGCATCACGAATGCGGACACAACGAGCATCTTGTCCGCAATCGGGTCCATCAGCTTGCCGAAATCGGTGATCACATTGTGCTTGCGCGCATACTTGCCGTCCAGAATGTCCGTGATCGCCGCGGCAAGAAACAGCAGCGACGCCACCCAATGACTGTACGGCGCAAAGCCGGGCCAGACCTCGGGCAGCAGCAGTGCGGCGATGATCAGCGGGATCAGAAGCATGCGCAGGATGGTCAGCTTGTTTGCAACGTTCATAAGCTTTCTCCGATCATGTCATAAGGATCTGCCTGTGTGATACGAATCCTGAGATACTGTCCGGGCTCGTGCCGGTAGCTCGGCGGAATGCACACTGTACCGTCGGCATCCGGCGCTTCTCGCATCGTACGGCCGTATGTGCCGTCCATGCCGGTCTCCTCGACCAGCATTTCAAGCTCACGGCCGATCCAATGTTCGTTCAGTGACAGCGAAATCTGCTGCTGTTGTTCCATCAGCGCATTGAGACGCGCTTCCTTCTGCTCCTCTTCGATCTGATCCGGCATCTCGGCAGCCGCCGTTCCTTCCTCGGGCGAGAACGAAAACGCCCCGACGCGATCGAACGGATAGTCACGCAGAAACTGCATCAGCTCATGGAACTGCGCGTCCGTTTCGCCGGGGAAGCCGACCATCATCGTGGTGCGCAGCGTGAAATCCGGATAGTGGTTGCGTATGTAATCGAGTACGTGCATGATATGCGCCTTGCTGCCGCGGCGGTGCATCTTCCTGAGCAAATCGTCGTTGCAGTGCTGCAGCGGCATATCGAGATACGGTACAAGCTTTTCGCCCTCCGCAAGCGTGTCCAAAAGCTCAGGCGTAACAGTGTCGGGGTAGGTATAAAGCAACCGTACCCATTTGAGTCCATCAATGCGGTTGAGTCCTTTCAGCAGCGGGATCATGCGCGGCTCGCCGTAGAGATCCTTGCCGTAGCCGGACGTGTCCTGAGCAATCACCGAAAGCTCGGTTACGCCAAGATCGGCAAGCGATTTTGCTTCATCGATCAGGCGTTCCATGGGAACGCTGTTCAGATTTCCGCGGATCAGGGGGATCGCACAGTACGCGCAGCGGTTGTTGCAACCGTCGCCGATGCGAAGGTAAGCACGGTACGGCGGCGTGACAAGCAGACGTTCGGGCTGTATGATCGGGGAGCAAGGGAGCGACAGCTTTTCGGCAATCAGACGCGGCAGCTTTTCGTATTCGCGCACGCCGAGGAAGATGTCCACCTCCGGCATTTCTTCCGTCAGCTCCTTGCGGTAACGCTCGGACAGACAGCCGGTGACGACCAGCAGCCTGCAGCGTCCGATCTTCTTATACTGCGCCATTTCGAAGATCGCGTCGATCGATTCTTCCTTTGCGGACGTGATGAAGCCGCAGGTGTTGACGATCAAAATGTCCGCCTCCGAGGGCTCTGCCGTAAAGGCATGCCCTGCGGATTTCAGATAGCCCAGCATGGTCTGGGTGTCGACCTGATTCTTTGCGCAGCCGAGTGAAATCACGCCGATGTTCATGCGTTAAACTCCTCCGAAAAATCCGATTCCTCAGGCTCGACAGGTTCGGGCTCGGGCTCTGCACCGCCGCCGAACACGCGGTTGTATTCCGCCTGTGTGATCAAAACCTGTCTCGGTTTGCTGCCGTCAAACGGCGAGACGTATTTCTTTTGTTCCATCATATCGACGAGACGCGCCGCGCGCGCATAGCCCACGCGCAGTCTGCGCTGAATCATCGAGATCGAAGCCTGACCGTTTTCCATGACGATGCGCACCGCTTCGCCGAGGAGATCGTCCTCCTGCTTGCCTTCGCCGAAGACACCGCCCTGCGGACCGCTCTTATCCTCGCTGTTGATCTCCGACAGGATATCCTCGGAGAATTGCGTATCGGTCTTTTTAAAGCCTTCCATGACGCGCTCAACCTCTTCATCCGAAACATAGGCGCATTGCAGACGTGTCGGCTTGCCTGCGCCGTTCGGATGGAACAGCATGTCGCCGCGGCCGAGCAGCTTCTCTGCGCCGGTGGCGTCGAGAATGATGCGCGAATCGATTGCGGAGCTGACCGCAAACGCGCAGCGGGAAGGAATGTTCGCCTTGATGAGACCGGTGATGATATCCGCGCTCGGACGCTGTGTCGCAACGATCAGGTGAATGCCCGCCGCACGGCCGAGCTGCGCGATGCGGCAGATCGAATCCTCGACGTCGTCCGGTGCGACCATCATCAGGTCGGCGAGCTCGTCGATGATGATGACCAGCTTTGCCATCTTCTTCTTCGGATCGTCCATCAGCGCGTTGTACCGATTGAGCTCACGCGCGCCGACCTCGGTAAATTTCTTGTAGCGCATCGTCATTTCGTTGACCGCCCAGCGCAGTGCGCTCGCGGCTTTTTTCGGCTCAAGCACGACCGGGATCAGCAGGTGCGGCAGCGAACCGAACACCGAAAGCTCAACCATCTTCGGATCGATGAGGATCAGTTTCAGGTCGTCCGGAGACGATTTGTAGACCATGGAGATGATCAGATCGTTGATGCAGACCGATTTGCCCGAGCCGGTCGAGCCCGCGATCAGCATATGCGGCATCTTGCCAAGGTCTGCGACAATGATTTTACCGGCAATGTCCTTGCCGAGCGCCATGGTAACGGGGGATTTCGCGATTTTGAATTCGTCGCTGTCGATGATGTCGCGCAGCAGAACGGTCGCGGCGTCTTTGTTCGGAACTTCGATGCCCACTGCGGCTTTTCCCGGGATCGGCGCTTCGATGCGCACGCGCGGCGCAGCCAAAGCAAGCGCGATGTCGTTGCTGAGCGTGGTGATGCGGTTGACGCGGACGCCCGGGGCAGGCTGCAGCTCGTAGCGCGTCACAACCGGACCGACCGAGATATTGATGACCTTTGCAGTGATGCTGAAGCTCTGCAGCGTTTCTTCCAGAAGCTGCGCGATCGCCGTCGGATTTTCCGCGCTCTTTGCAAAGGTTTCGCGCGGTTTGTTCAGACAGTCGATGGACGGCGGCTCATAGGCAGGCGCTTGCGGCGCGGGCGGAACGACGAGCGGCAGATCGTCTTCATCGTCCTCTGCAGGCGGCGTCGCATCTTTTTTCGGCGGCACAGGATCGGGCGCAAGGACCT
>CALFIV010000388.1 GCA_937877295.1 uncultured Clostridia bacterium | reverse complement strand
TACACCGAGCTGCCGATCGACGTGCATCTGATGGTGGAGCACCCTTCGGACTGGATTGAGCCGTTCAAGGCGGCAGGCGCGGACGTGCTGACGATCCACGTCGAATCCTCGGAACGGCATCTGCACCGCGCCCTGCAGGCGATCCACGCCGCAGGCATGAAAGCCGGCGTCGTGCTGAACCCGGCGACGCCGGTTGCCGCCTGCATGCATCTGCTGCCGGAATGCGATCTGGTACTGCTGATGAGCGTCAATCCGGGTTTCGGCGGGCAGTCGTTCATTCCGGAAACGCTCAATAAGATCCGCGCGCTGAAAGCCGAGATCCAGGCGCGGAATCTGGACACGCTGATCGAAATCGACGGCGGCGTCAACCCCGACACCGCAAGGCTCTGTATCGAAGCCGGCGCGGACGTGCTGGTTGCCGGCAGCGCGGTCTTTCATGCAAATGACCCGAAGGCGATGATCGCAGCACTTCGCGGATAAGCACATATCAAAAAGATCCTTCCCAACACTTCGGGAAGGATCTTGTTTTTTGGGATGATTACAGCAGTTTTTGCGATTGACGGTAGACGTCGCCGCTGCCGACGGTGATGACGATATCACCCGGGACGGCGTGCGCGTCGAGATACGCCGCAATGTTCTCGAACGTGCCGAGATAGGTCGCGTTGTGCGTCTCGCGGTTGATGCCCGCAACCATGTCTCGCGCATGGACGACGCCGGTGTCGATTTCGCGGCCCGGATAGATATCGGGTACGAGCACCTCATCTGCATCCGCAAAGCATGTGACGTTTTCGCAGAACAGCGTCCGCGCGCGGGTATAGCTGTTGCACTGGAACACGCAGAAAATCTTGCCGTGCGGCACATGCGTCGCCGCTGCGAGCGTCTCTTTGATCTCGTTCGGGTGATGCCCGTAGTCGTGGAAGATCTTGACGCCGTTCTTCTCGCCCAAAAGCTCAAAGCGGCGGCTCGTATTGCGGAAGCGTTCCATCGCTTCCGCGTAGTGCCCGAAATCCACGCCGTACTGCTTTGCCGAAGCCCACGTCGCGATTGCGTTGATGATGTTATGGCGGCCGGGTACGTTGAGCTGCACTCTTCCGATCTTCTCGCCGTGATCATAGAGATCGAACGACGGCGAACCGAGCGCGTCGTATTCGATCGTGCCGGCATGATAATCGCCCGCCGTAAGCCCGTACGTTTCGACATTGCCGCCAAGTTCGGGCAGCAGGTCGCGCACATACGCGTCGTCTGTGCAGCAAAGCACCTTGCCGGTCTCCGGCACAAGCGCGATAAAGCGACGGAACGCGTCGATGATATGTTCGATGTCGCCGTAATAATCGAGATGATCGTTGTCGATGTTGTTGATAATCGCAACGGTGGGCTTCAAGGTCAGAAAGCTCTCAACATACTCGCAGGCTTCGGTGATGAAGAGATCGCTGTGTCCAAGCCGCACGCCGCCGCCCAAAAGGTCCATGAATCCGCCGACGTGCACCGTTGCGTCGACGCCGCCGCGCTCGGCAATGAGCGCGAGCATTGAGGTGATGGTCGTCTTGCCATGACAGCCCGCCACCGCAACGACGTGACGGAAACGCGCCGAAAGCTGCCCCAGCGCAACGCTGCGCTCGAGCTCCGGAATGCCATGCTCACGGCCGTAGGCGCGCTCCGGGTTATCCGGTTTGATCGCAGCCGAATAGACGATCAGGTCCGCGCCATTCGCCTGCTCGGCCTTGTGTCCGTAGAATACGGTGATCCCGTCCTGTTCAACACGCTCGGTAAACTGCGTTTGCGCGCGGTCGCTGCCGGTGACCTCATGTCCCTGCGCCTTCAGAATCCGCGCGATGCCGCTCATGCTGCAACCGCCGATGCCGATCAGGTGAATGTGTTTTGCTTCGTCCAACGATGCCGTCATAGTGTTACCCTTCCCCATGTACTCCATTCGACCTATTATACGCGAACCCTGTCGAAAATGCAACTGCTCCGTGATTCGGTCTTTTGAAAACAGGTTTCTGCAGACCGGTTTTCGGCTTCGCCTTTCCCTGCCCGTTGATTCAGTTGTCCCATTTCAGCGTCTTGCCGCCGATGAGATGCAGATGCAGATGCGGCACGCTTTGTCCGGCATCCGCCCCGATGTTGGTAATGAGCCGATATCCTGTCTTGTCGAGGCCGGTTTCTACGGCAAGCGTGCGCGCGACCTCGAACATGTGTCCGAGCAGCGCATCGTCCGCACGCGTCAGAGTCTGCGCGCTTTCGATATGCGTTTTCGGAATCACCAGAATATGCACCGGCGCTTGCGGCGCGATGTCGTGGAACGCATAGACCGTTTCGTCCTCATACGCTTTCTTTGAGGGGATTTCCCCTGTTACGATCTTACAAAATAAACACATGCTGTTTCCCTCCTATATGATAGTTCCGAGCGCGGTCGTTCCCTCGCGCGCCGTAAGTTTCACCCGTACTGTTTCGCCACACGCGCCGTCGGTGCGTACGCGTACATAGTTGCCCGTATACCCTGTGCCGTCGTTCTCCATGATGACGGTCACCGTCTTGCCGATCTGCGCTTCGACAAACGCTTCTTCCAACTGTGTGCCGATCGCGATCAGTTCCCGGCAGCGCGCCTCCTTGACCGCGCGAACGAGGTGTCCGTCCATCACGTCCGCCTTCGTTCCCCTTCTCCTCGAATACGGAAAGACGTGAATGCGTGCAAAACCGACGTCCTGCAAAAAACGCTTGGTCTGTTCGTGTTCCTCCTCCGTCTCGCCGACAAAGCCCGCGATAACGTCCGTGGTGATTGCGGCGTCCGGCATCACGGCGCGAATACGCTCGACCGCGTCCATATAGTCTTTGCAGGTATAGCGGCGGTTCATACGTTTCAGCACCGTATCCGAACCGCTTTGCAGCGACAGATGAAACTGGCGGCACAGCGTACGGCTGTCCTTGGCGACTGTGAGAAACCGATCCGTGATGACCCCGGGTTCCAAAGAGCCGAGCCGCAGCCGTTCGATTCCCGGAATCTTGTCGGCAAGCGATATGAGATCGGAAAGCGCGGGCTTGTCCGGCAGATCAACGCCGTAGGCCGAAAGCTGAATGCCGGTCAGAACCACCTCGCGGTAGCCGTTTTCGGCAAGCGTCAGAAGCTCCTGTTTTGTGCTCTCGAGCGAGCGCGAACGCAGCGCACCGCGCGCAAACGGAATGATGCAGTACGTGCAAAAGCTGTTGCACCCGTCCTGCACCTTCAAAACGGCTCTGGTCCGGCTGTCATGCTGTGCAGAAAGTTCTTCGAAGCATCTGCGTTCAAACGGTTTCGGAAGCGCCGGGATCGTCTTCTCCCGCTGTGCAGCTTCCACATAGCGTACAATCTCCTTGCGGCCGTCCGTACCGAGCACGAGTGAAACGCCCTCCAGATTTGCGACGGAAGCCTTTGCGACCTCGGCATAGCAGCCGACGGCCGCAATCACCGCGTTCGGGTTTCTGCGGTGCGCCTGCGAAAGGATCTGCCGCGATTTCTTATCACTCACCGCCGTTACCGTACAGGTATTGACGATGTAGGCGTCTGCCGCTTCTTCGAACGGAACGACTTCGTGTCCGGCCGCGCGGAACAGTTCCTCCATCGCCTGCGTCTCATAATGGTTGACTTTGCAGCCGAGTGTATAAAATGCGACCTTCACGGCTCTACCTCATACATCATCTGCGCAAGCATGGCCATGCCCGCGGTTTCGGTACGCAGAATCCGCGTGCCGAGCGATACGGAAACCGCGGGCAT
>CALFIV010000387.1 GCA_937877295.1 uncultured Clostridia bacterium | reverse complement strand
CCTCGGTCAGCTCCGGGAACACGAGACGGATGATCTTGCCGTCATTGGCCGGATTGATGCCGAGATCGGACTTCTGGATCGCCTTCTCGACCGCAGGGATCATCTTAGCATCCCACAGCGCAATGATCAGCATACGCGGCTCGGGCGTGCTGATGTTGCCGAGCTGATTGATCGGCGTCATCGTACCGTAATAATCGACCGCAATGCGGTCCAGTACCTGCGCGTTTGCGCGCCCCGCTCGAAGGCTTGCCAGCTCGGATTTCAAGACGTTCAGCGTCTTTGTCATTTTCTCTTTGGTTTCATCGATCAGTTCCATCGGCATATCGTGTTCCTCCTTTGAATTTCAAATTGATATCGGTCAGCAGTCACGCCCGTCAATGCGCGTGCCCACCGTCTCGCCCGCGGCGACCTTGTCGATCTCGGAGCGGGCAAACACCAGAATTTCCAAACCGTTGTCACGGCACATCGTGATGGCAGGCAAATCGATCGCCTGCAGATTGTCGGCTATGACCTTGTCGTAGGTCAGGTGCGAATAGCGGATCGCGTTCGGATCTTTCTTCGGGTCTGCGCTGTAGACCGCGTCTATGTTCTTCGCCATCAGCAGCGTGTCCGCGCCGATTTCCAAAGCCCGCAGCGCCGAAGCCGTATCTGTCGAGAAGTACGGACAGCCCGTTCCGCACGCAAACAGCACCACCTTGCCTTCATCGAGCGCCGCTCTCGCGCCGCGCGCTGTATACTCGTCGATGAAGCGGTGCATCGCGATCGCACTCATTGCGACCGTCGGCATGCCCTGCCGCTCGAGACAGTCCTGCAGCGCAAGCGTGTTGATGGCGGTAGAGAGCATTCCCATGCTGTCCATGCGCGAACGTTCCTGCATCACCGTGTCGCGGCCGCGCACAATGTTGCCGCCGCCGACCACGATCCCGATCTGAAGCCCTGCGTCATACAGAAGCTTGATTTCCTTGGCCGTTTCCTCGACCTTTTCAAAACTGATCGGTTGATGCTCGCCCGAAAGCGCCTCGCCGCTGACCTTCAAAAGCACTCGTTTCATCGCATGCCCCACCTCCTGTAGTGTATAGTATAGCACAGCTTTTGCCAAAAAGAAAGAGGCTGCGAAAAACTCCACAGAGTTTTCACAACCTTGTCGTCTGAGCGGGACATGTACTGTCAAGGCAGCGCTATCCATTTTCTATTTGATATTCCATCTCGGTTGAGCGCCGCCTTTCTTCTGGCGGTCCCGCTCATCCTCCCCGCAAAAGACCTCGCTCCGTTCACCTGTTCGCTTGTAAACGCGCTCACTGCGGCTCTCTGTCGCTACCTCTCTTTTGCGGTTTAGCGCCTGCGGCGCGTTTTCTCAGGTAACCTCATCCGTCGCCTTTGGCGACACCTTCCCCATGCTGTCCGCAGGGGAAGGCTTTTGGTTACGCGTATACCAAGGCTTCGCCCCCTTCAGGGTGGAGAAGCTGTCAGCGGCAGCTGACTGATGAAGGGGATTCTAATTCTTCTCGAACAGCGCCCTGCCGCAAAGCCCTGCGCCGAACAGCAACGCGGCGATCACAAGGACAAACACGGTGTCGCGGATCGGCTCGATCGTCGTGGCCGGAAAGCCCGCAAAGAGGAACGCGAGCATGCCGCAAAGCGGGATCAGCAGCAGAATACCGAAGATACGCCGCGCCTTCTGCTTTTTCGTGAGCAGCAGCACCAGCCACGGCACAAACAGAATCACCGTTGCGACGAGCGCGATCGCAAAGTAATAGTTCATCACCAGCCGCGGCAGTGCAAAGGCCGCATCGGGCGTATAGCCTTCGCGCACATACAGCGCTTCACGGTCCGTGTTGTTATACGGCTCGAAGAACACTGCGTCGACGTCGTCGGTCAGCAATATGCCGAGCCCTGCCCATGTATCATGCTTTGTGAGCATCTGATCCCACAGCGTCGTATACGCACGGACGGAAACCTCGCAGCTGTCCGCGTCGGGCTCGCTCTGCTCTCCGGATGCGCCCTGATGCGAAAACGAACGTTCTATGTCTACGCGAACCCATTCGCTGCGCGTCAGATACAGCACCTGTGCGTCGGGATCGTTCCCGGAAACCTCCGGCTTGATCTGCATGTCGATAAACGCTTCATCCGCAGAATGGATCACGATCGGCTTTGTGAGCCGTGCAAACACGCCGACCAGCAGCGCCGCGACCAGGCACGCGATCAGACCCGCGATCAGCCATCCGCGCCTTTTGACCGTTCTTTTGACCGTCTTCAGCGGCGCGGCGGGTTCGGTCCTGACCGGCGCTTTCATTTCTTCGAATGCTTTTTTGCAATCCGCACAGGTTTCAAGGTGTTTTTCGACAAAGGCGGTCGACTCCTCGCTCGCCATGTTCTCCGCAACAAGCGGCAAAAGATCCTTTACGATTCCGCAATCCTTCATTGCTTTTCCTCCAGTTCGGCTTTGATTTTCGCTTTCGCGCGATGGAAGGTGACGCAGGCCCAGTTGGCATTTTTCCCGAACAGTCTGCCGATGTTTTCAAACGGCATCTCGCCATAGACCCGCAAAAGGAAAACTTCCTTATACGGCTCATCGAGGCGATGCACCGCTTCGCTTGCGCGGTCGGCGTCATCGCGCTGCACGGCGAGCGATTCGGGCGAATCGGCCGCGCTTTCGACGGTCTCGTCGAGCGGCACGGTGCGCTTTTTGCGCTGTTCGGACAGATACCTGTTTTTCGCAATTTCACACAGCCAGACGCGCAGCTCGCAGTCCCCGCGGAAGCCCTTGAGCTTTTGCATGGCAGAAAAGAACGTGTCGCTCGTCAGCTCCTCGGCGATATCGGGATCGCCGCAGAGCCGCATGCAGTAGCGGTACACGTCCGTAAAATATGCGCGATAAATTGCTTCAACGGTATCCATCTTGTTTCCTTCCGTCTATATGACGCATAAGGAGTGGAAATCTTACAGGGAAAATGAAAAAAGTTTTCAATCCGTCAAACGCAGCGACATGCGCGGTGCGTTTGACTCCTTGCAGTCCGCGCCGCCCGTGGATCGAAGAGCCATAGGCGCGGACTGAAAACCTCGCCGAAATCCTGATTTCGGCGAAAGCGAATCGTTACCAAACTTGCCACCTGAGTGCAAACGCGATAAGATACAGCGCGGACGCCGGCACAAGGACGGCGATGGACAGCCAATACTTCCACGGTTTGTCCGTAAGCAGCGCAAGCATCAGCGCGACGACCGGCATGGCAAGCAGATATCTCGGGCCGGACAGCAGCCACGTTGTGCCGATCGCAATCATGAAGTAGGCGATAAACCACGCGGCGTAGCTCGGACGCAGCTTTTTAGATGCCGCCGCAAACAAACCGAGCGCGCCGAAATGCCAGAGCACGTTCGGCAGCCACAGTCCGCAAAAGAGTTCCCGGTCCGTGCCGAGCTTTTCGATGAGGAGATCGGTCTGATACGCGGCGGTCGAGAAAAACCACCCGAGGCTTTGTCCCCAATGGTCGCGTTGATAGATCAAAAACTGGAACGGATTGCCGGATACGGTGTAGTTGACCTGCAGATAGCATAGGAAACCGACCGGCACGATCAGCGCGCAAACGGTGGACAGCAGGCGTTTTTTCCATGTGTGCGTTCGCCACGCATGGATGGCTTCCATGAGAATCGGTACGACGAGCACCAGTCCCAGCGAGCGCGTAAACGCCGCATATGCGCCGCACAGTCCCGCAAGTACAAACCGTTCCTTCCTTGCGCAGTAGAGACACGCAAGGCAAAGCATCAGATAGAGGCTTTCGCTCATCGGCGCAACGAAGAAGAACCCGCCCGGCAGCAGCCACAAAACCGACACGGCGCGGAACGCGGTCCGATGCGGCAGATCAAGCCGCAGCAGCCGATAAAAGAGGCAGCAGGCGACGGGATACGACAGTGCGGAAACAAGCATACCCGCAATCAGGTCGTTGTCGAGGATGCGATACAGCGGGTACACCGCGATCGGATAGCCCGGTAAAAACACAAGCTGCACGGTCCTTCCCCATTCTTCGCCGAACACGTACCACTCGCGCGCGATGTCGAGATAGTGCTGCGAATCGAGACAGCGCCAGATCCACATGCCGTCCTCGACAGAAAAGAAGCCGCGTTCAAGCACCAGCGCTGCTTCAACGCCGAAGAACAGCACGCATTCGACCGCAAGGGAAACGAGCGCGATCAGCAGGAGCATGCGTTTCGGCTCGCCGAACAACACAGAAGAACCGTCCCTCTGTGTTCTCTGCGTTCCACTGTGTTCTTTCTGCCAGAACGCGAGCCAGCCCGGCACAAAGCGCCAGCAGCCGAGGATGAACAAGCCGAGCGATACGGCTGCAGCCGTTATGCCCGCCGCGCTCGGATGTGAGGAAACGATCCAATACCCAAACGCTGCGACAAGCAAAAGCGCCGCGCAAATCGAGATCAAAAGCGCGGGGTTGAAGCGTTTTGGTTTTGGAGTGCTTTGCGTTGACTGTTCCATATGGTTTCAGTATAACACATATTTTGGGAAAAAGATGTAAATTCTGAACAGGTTTTCAGAGAGCCTTCGCTTTTTGCAGATCGCCGTGCGCTCCGCCGCGCTGCGAATTGCGCAAAACGGCGAGAGGTCCGTCAATCTGCGCCGAGAAACGGTGAAGAATCTCTGCATCAGCGATACGCCGACAGCCAAGCCC
Source organism: uncultured Clostridia bacterium (assembly GCA_937877295.1). The sequence goes on along the minus strand of CALFIV010000387.1, from coordinate 2,672 downwards.
GAAAGTTTCACATCTTTTCCACATTGCAATGTTTGAACCTATGGTATAATAACCTATCATAGCAATCTCGGAGAAAACCATGCTCGCAAAGTTCAGTGTGAAAAAGCCGTTTACCGTGCTCGTCGCGGTTATCCTCATATTGGTGCTCGGATACGTTTCTGTCGGGAAGATGACGCCGGACCTGCTGCCGGAGATGAGCTTCCCCTACATCGTGCTGTTCACGACCTACCCCGGCGCTTCGCCCGAGGAGGTGGAAGCGACCGTCACAAAGCCGTTGGAGCAGGCGATGTCCGCCGTCGATCACATGAAGTCGGTGACCTCGACCAGCTCGGAAAACTTTTCCACCGTCTATCTGACGTTCGAAAACGGCACGGACGTCGACATGGCGTCGATCGATGTGCAGAAGGCGATCGGCATGCTTACCGCTTCGTGGGACAATACGATCGGTACGCCGGTGCTTCTGGAGCTGAGCTCCGACCTCATTCCCGTCACCGTCGCCGCGGTCAACCGCAAGGATATGGATCAGCTCGAGCTTTCGGCGTTTGTGCGCGATACGCTGCTGCCGAAGCTGGAGGGCGTAACCGGCGTCGCGTCGGTCAATACCTCAGGGCTCATCGTGCGGCAGGTAGAGATTCTGATTGACGACGACAAGATCGAAGCGCTCAACGGCCGCGTGTATGACGCGATCGACGAGGAGTTCGAAAAGGCGGCGGCCGAGCTCGACGAGGCGCGCGACAAGGTCAGGGAAGGCGAAGCGCAGCTTGATGAGAGCCGTGAGCAGCTCGAAGAAGGACAGAGTGCGCTCGACAAGGGACGCAGCACAGCGAATTCGGAATTTCGAAATGCGCAGAATCAGTTGGACGAAGCGAACGAACAATTGACGGCGCTGCTTTCCGAGCTCAACGAAAAGCGCAGCGCGCTGTCCGAACAACTGGAAACGGCGCAGTCCATGCGCACACAGCTCAACACCCTGCTCTTTACGGTCCGTACGCTTGAGGCCGGCAAAGCGCTGCTGGATCAGTCGATCACCGCGATCGAGAACGATCCCTCGCTCGAAGACGCGCAGAAGCAGGAATACATCGATGCGATCAAAACCAGCAACGAATACAAGGCGATTGCAGACAATCTGGAAAGCGTCGACACACAGCTTGCAGAATACGGACTGACGAGAGACGCGCTCGAGGAGACGATCAAGCAACTGACCGACGCGATTCCCGAAATGGAACAGGGCCTTTCCGCGCTCGACGGTCTGATCGCCGAGGCCGAAAGCGGCAAGGGTGATCTGGAAACCGGTTATGCCGAGCTCGACAAGCAAAAGCAGAAGGTTTATTCAAAGCTCAGCAGCGCGCAGTCGCAGCTTGACGAAGGCAAGCTCGCGCTCGAAGCCGGCGAGAAGGAGCTGGAGGCGGGCAAGGCGCAGCTCGAACAGGCGGAGCAGGCGGCCGCGGAACAGCTTGCCGCCGCGAAGGATGCGGCAAACCTGCACACGATCCTCACCAAGGACATGGTGGCCAAGCTGCTGCAGGCGCAGAACTTCGCCATGCCGGCGGGCTATCTCGACGCGGGCGATATGCAGTGGCTGGTATCGGTCGGCGACGTCATCGAGGACGTCGAGCTGCTGGAGTCGGTGCCGCTGTTCTCGGCGGGCTTCGGCTCGCTTGATACGATCGTGCTCGGCGATATGGCGACCGTGCGCATCACGGACAATTCCGGCTCGACCTATGCAAAGATCAACGGCGAAAACGGCGTGCTACTCTCGTTCTCGAAGCAGTCCGCCTATGCGACGGCGACCGTCTCCGACAATGTGGAGGACCGTTTCCGCGAGCTGGAAGCCGAATACCCCGGCCTCTCCTTCACCTCCCTGATGAGCCAGGGCGATTACATCCATATGGCGATCTCGTCGGTCGTCGAAAACCTGCTGATCGGCGCGGCGCTCTTTCGCCTTTTCCGCCATCTGTTCCGCGTAGGTTTTACCCTTTTTCGCCGTGCGGTCGAAGACCAGCGGCGGCAGACCTCTCTTTATACAGATCTCATCCGTAATGGGCTGAATGAGCGCTTCCCAGTCACCGTTGATATACCGGTACTTTCGCCCGTCCATGCGGTTCACGGAATTGAAGACGATATGACAGTGGGAATGATGCTGATCGTTATGAACGGCAAAAACATAATCGTAATTATCCCCCAGATAGCGCCGGCAGAATTCTTTGCCGACCAGATAGGTCGTTTCTGTGTCGGCTTCTCCCGGCGCGAAGGAAATCACGAAATGATATCCCTGCCGGCCGTACTGCTTGCCGTAGTCCTTCTTGGTATCCATCATGGCCCGATAGATCTCCTCCGGCTCCGACCCGACGTTTCCGCCGACCCAAAGCCTGTTCTCCGTTTTCTCCGGATTCATGATGTACCGGATCGCATTCTTCAGATGCGCGGAAGGCGAACGGTTCCGGGCCTCCTTGATGTTTTTAAGTACTGTTACCGCCATAGACCTTCTCCCATTTTTTGTTCAGCTCGGCCAGCTGCTCTTTGAGATCATTCAGGAGTTCTTCCAAAAAGCTCCTGTTGTACGCACCGTCTCTGCAGGCCAGATAGGACTCGATGTTATTCATCTGTACGGTGATCGCGGCCAGCATCCGCCCCATCTTTTTTTGCTCCAGGCTGGCATCCGATCGCAGAAC
>CALFIV010000386.1 GCA_937877295.1 uncultured Clostridia bacterium | reverse complement strand
CGATCTTTCATGACGAAAACCGGAAAGATCGTGATTCGGCTGCATAGGAACGCTTTGAAAGAAGAACGAAAAACCCTGCTCGGCTTGAAACGACTGCTTGATCGGAAAGTGATCACAATGAAAACGGTTCGGATGCACTATCAGTCGTGGATCGCCCAAGCTGAATATGCCGGCGATGCTCCTATCAGAGCTATGGACAAATTCTATATAAAGACATTCCGGGAGAAACCGGTTTATAAACGCAAAAGGAGATACTTGTATGGAAAACGGACACCAGATCGTAGAAAACCTCAAGAAAAGAACGCGCAAGGCGGAAAAGGAAAACAAACGGCTGCGTGCTGAAAACGAGGAGCTGCGTGCAACGCTTGAATACGTTGCTATGATGGCTGACGTCGAGATCCCGACAGAGGAGGAAGAAGAAAATGAGTGAATTTGCAGAACAGGTCAAGGAATGGCATGAAAACGGCGTCAAGCCGTGGTGCACCAAAAAGGCGGTGGAAAACGCGATCAAAAAAGGCAAGATTACCGCGGAAGAATACGCAGAGATCATAGGCGAACCGTATGACGGATGAAGAAATCGCACGTCTGACGGTGCCGGAGATCCTTGTGTTGATAAAACGGCTGCTTGATGAAATCGAGCTGCGCTGCATGGAGGTATCAGAATGAATCTTTTACTTGAATTTATCGCTTACCTGCTCGAAATGGTAGCGATCCACTCCATCTATGTGTGGGGAGGGCAGGGGCAGATGACGCCGACCGTCTGCGAATCGTGGATCAAACGCCGCGAACAGGATACGGGCGGCGAAAGAACGGGCGGCAGATACCGGACATACGCCGATATTGCCGTCGACTTCTGGATAAAGCAGGTCGAAGCAGGGTTCGGGAAAGTGCTGCGTGCGTTCGACTGCTCCGGTCTTGTTGTATATTGGCTGCTCAAAAAGAAGCTGATTGACAAAGACATCAATGCAAACGGTCTGTACGGGCTCTGCAAGCCGACCACGGAGCGAAAAGCAGGGTATTGGGTATTTCGCATCGCGAACGGCAGAGCGACGCATGTCGGAGTTCTGATCGACAAAAACACGGTCGTACACGCGAAAGGTCGCGCGTACGGAGTCGTTAAAGAGGAGTATAGCGCTTCGTATTGGCACGCGATCGGGATCCCGAAAGTGTTTGATTTCTCCGAGCCAATTCCGGAACCGACGCCGACGTCTGATCCTGAACCCGCACCGGATCCGGAACCGACGCCGACGCGGACAAAATATGTCCGGGTACGCGGCAAAAAAACGCGCACCGTGCATATTCGTACAGCACCGAATAAATCCGGAGTAAAGATCGTCACAGCACACGGCGGCGACATGTTCCCGCTGCTCGGCGTTGCCGAGTCTGAACCGCATTGGTACAACATCGAGTACAACGGCCACACCGACGCATGGATAACAAACACATCGAGCTACACGGAGGTCATTGAGAAATGAACGAAGTGATGCAGACACTTGAAACTATTGCGAAAATCATAGGTTGGCTGACGGTGATT